>JAHEEO010000226.1:0-4620 GCA_024640665.1 Rhodospirillales bacterium
TACGCATGCAGCTGAAGTCTACTGGGACTCAACAGCGGTCGTTGTCGATGCTGACGGTATCCACGAGTTGTTTCCAGAAACCGATGAAGACTGGGATCAAGTATGGGCAGCAGCCGTAACAATCGCTGAGTCCGGCAATCTCTTAATGATGGCGCCTCGCCGTGTCGACGATGGCCTATGGATGCAATATGCCCGGCAGCTCGTTGACGCCGGCAACGTCGCAATTGAAGCAGCCGTTGCGCGAGACCCGGAACGAGTACTCGATGCCGGTGAGGTTGTGTACAACGCGTGTACGGTTTGTCATACCGCCTATGTTACGGATTAATCGTCTGCAAATATCGCGGCGCATGAATATTCGTTAATCGTCGCGGCTCGGCCTAATTGATACGATGGTGCACTCGTATCAACTAGAGGCACCGCGTGAACGTGCAGCCCAGCCAACAGCGCCTGACTCAGCTCAAGCAAAGTGGGCCGCTGCTAGGTTCTGCCATCGTGCACGTAGGGCTGGTATTGGCACTAACGCTGCTCGAGCGCACGACAACCGAGCAACCACAGCGTCCAGAACGTGTCATACCGATCAATCTGCGTGCCTATCTGCCGCCGTTGGAACCAACATCGGCCGCCGCTGACATGCCCATAGAAGCGCCGCCCGATGCCAGCGCAGCCGAGCCGGAACCCCAGCCGCAGCCGCAAGGCAACACTGAAGAACCACCTGCGCTCGACGATACCGACTCGGTACTGTCTGCAGAGTCAGTTCAAAACGTCGAGCGCGCAGCTGCCGAAAACTCCGCCCAAGATCGCCCGCCAGCAATCCCCTCACCGCCTGACGTCATGCAAGAGGCGTCCGCGGAGGATGCCGTTGCGCAGGACGCGCCAGAACCGGCAGATGATGTGCAAACCGAGGACTGGGAAGCAGCGCGCCAGACAGCCATCGCCAATGTCGTCGAAGCTCTCGCGCGCGATGCACGTTATGCAACCTTCTCAATGGACGACTTGCCTGCCAGCGGCAGCGGTCAAAACACCCCATCCGAGCCAAACATCCTGAACAACGGATCACGCCGAAAACCGGCACGTATCGGACCGCAAGTCGGCCGCGCCAGGACTCGATTCGGACAGACTCTGACTAAGCTCTGCAATGAGCTCTCCGGCGGCGGCATCGGCCTGTTCGGCATTGCGGTAATGTGCACGGATCCAGGCGAACGGGCAGACCTATTCGGTCATCTGCGGCCCGAATACATGAATAAACTACCTGTGTGCACAGAAGAAGAAGGGATGCGCCTGGCTGTGGAAACCGGCGGAACCGAGATAATCACGTCAATCAAGTGCAAGTTAGTTCCGAAGGAAGAGCGGCCCGAATCGATTTCCAACTTTGGTTCGCCGTTCTAGATGGCGCATGCCGTCGCTTCGCTATTCGCATAGAACCGGATGCGCTGAAGTCGACGACGATTCACTTAAACGTAGTTGGCTTTTCCAATTCGTAAATGGCCTCGGCGATCGCCTCTACCTTGGACTCGAACAGCGCTTGCGCGTCATACAAGCCGCGATTGTAAAAGAACGCTCCGATTTCTTCGGCGAAGAATTCAACTAAAAACTCTGCGTCAAATTGCCCGATCTCTCGGTCCAACTCTTCTTGGAAGTAGAGCTGCACTTTGTTTACGACGGATGTTAACTCTTCAGCCGAAAATTTTATCTCTGCCATGGCAATTCGTCAGGATCAATCAGCCAAGTAGTGCGATGCTGCGTCCAGGTCGCAAGCCACGCCGCTCGATTTCAATTCGGGGCGATAGTGCCAGCGAAATCGGTTTTCGACTGGCAATTGCAGGTACTGCGGGTCTTCCAAAATAAAACTGTAATCCAGCGCATAGCCCCCGTCCGCCAATTCGAAGCGTTCGACGAGACGCTTGCCGACGCCAGATGCGACGCCAAACGCATTACCGATGGGATTAGGTGAAAACCCGACAGTCTCCACTACCAGCGCAGCGCCATCCCAGAATCCAAAAGAATGACCATAGAGGCTCGGTGCCTGATCGTTGTCCATTGCGTCTTGAATGGCTTGTTTCGCTGCGCTTGCAGAATCTTGCAGATGTATTTCGCGGCGAGCCCCCATCCAGTCCGGATCCAGCACAATGGAATTGCCCTCGACCTCGAGCGTCTTTACCGTTGGGTACACTAACATCGTCGGCGGAGGGGCCGCGACGCATTCCGAATGTGCAAAGGGAGCATTGATGTCGTAAGCGGCGAGCGAAGCCTGGCCTTGCGCTGTTAATGGCCAGCCGGCCCGCCATTGCACAAAGTCGAATAAGGCGCCGCGGTCCGGCACCCAGCTGCCCAGCACAGATTCCGCTGGAGCATCTGGCGTTGAATCCATCTCTCGCGCATAGCGCACGGAGAGCCGGATCAAACTGCCGTCAGGCTTAATGATCTCGCGTCCCAGCACCGCGTCTGCGCCCTGACGACGGCTGGGACTGGCCGTCGCTACGATTCGATCCCCGGGCTGAATCGATGCCTCTGTGACACCCAATGGCCTAAGAATTGATGCGCCGTCCGCCTCGATCGTGAGGCGTCGAACCCGGCCATCCGCAGCGGTGGTTTCCACGCGAATGAAACTGTGCGGATTCGTCCATTGGTGCTCAATCACAACGCCTTCGATCGTAACGACCGTGTCGACATCGAACGTGAAATTGCCATGGTGTGCTGCTGCGCCTTCCGCAAGACACGACAGTATTGCGAAACTTACCAGCAAGCGCGAACGCGTGGTTGTGTGATATTGCATAGACGATAGTCTATCGCATTACTCTTACTTTAGCCGTCGACGGGATGCGCCGGCGTATGCAGGATGGCTTGATAGAAAATCGCGTCAAGCCATTGTCCGTGCTTAAAGCCCACTTCTTTCATCGTCCCCGCCAACGAAAACCCCAGTTTTTCGTGCAGCGCGATGCTTGGCGTGCTGCTCGAATCGATTGCACCAATCATGACGTGATAATCCTGCTGAATTGCAAGCTGCATCAGTTGTTTCAACAGCGCGGTGCCGATACCACGCAATCGAAATTCTCGGTTTACGTATACAGAATGTTCAACGGTATATTTGTAACCCGGCCAGTTACGAAACTGCCCGTAACTTCCGTAACCCATAAGAGCGCCCGAGTCATCTATCGCGCCGACAATCGGCAACCCATTTGCAGCTTTGTCAGCGAAATAGGATTCCATGAATTGAATGGACCTTGGTTCGTAGTCATAGACCCATGTACTCGTAGCGATTGTGTCATTAATGATCGCCAAGACATCTTTCCCATGGGCTTCGAACTCGCAATTGATAATCTTCATGGCAAACTCGAAACTTTCGTCAGCGACGCAGCGCCGCAAACGCCTCTAGTGCTGCTGCTCGAGCGACAGCATGATCGACGATCGGGGCGGGATAGGTTTTGCCCAGCACGACGCCTGCGGCTGCAAGAACGCCGGGCGATGCCAAGTGCGGCTGGTGTATGTGCGAATCTGGCAATGCAGCAATCTCCGGCACCCATTGTCGAATGTAGGCCCCGTTGGAATCATAGCGCTTGGCTTGCGCCGCTGGATTAAACACCCGGAAGTAAGGTGCCGCATCGGCGCCGCTGCCAGCAACCCATTGCCAACTGACGGGATTGTTAGCCGGATCCGCATCGACCAACGTATCCCAAAACCAGGCTTCACCGTGCCGCCAATCGATTCGCAAGTGCTTTGTCAGAAACGACGCCACGACCATCCGAACTCGATTGTGCATCCATCCCGTGTGCCACAACTCGCGCATGCCGGCATCAACCAGCGGATAACCCGTCTTGCCTGCTTGCCAGTGCCGCAACGCGGCCGGATCATCGCGCCATTTGAAGCCGTCGAAAATGGAGCGGAAATTCTCCCGCTCTATACCCGTGAAGTGAAACAACAGGTGCCAAGAAAACTCTCGCCAAGCCAGTTGCCGCTGGTATGCCAAGCACTCGCCTTCGCTAATCAGGTTTGCGTCTGCCGCAGACTGCACGGCGCGCCAGACTCGACTAACAGCTATCTCGCCAAAGCGAAGATAGGGTGACAAGCGCGAAGTTCCAGACCGCTGCGGAAAGTCACGGTCTCCGCGATATTCAATGAGCCCACCATTAATAAACCGCTCCAACTGCTGCGCAGCTGCCTGCTCACCGGTTGCCCAGGCAGCGCGAATTCCGGCGGCCCAATCCGGTCGCTGTGCTTGCAACTGCAAGGCGTCAATCCCGTCGCTGACAACCTCGGCCCCGCAGGCAGCGAGCTCGGCCGGTGGCTCCAGTGTTTGCGGTTGCCCGATGCGCTCGCGCAGATTATTCCAGAAGGGCGTAAAGACTCGGTAAGGCGTGTCGGATTTTGTCGCAACGTCTTCGGGCTGAAGCAGCAGTGATCCTGGATATCTCTTTACTTCAACTGCATCTTTGAAGCGCTCAGCAACCGATTCTTCAAGCACGCGTCCATCAGGATCATAAGCACGCGAGAAGAAGACCGCACAAGCGTCCGTTTCGGCAATTAAGGCATCGAGCACATCGATCGTCGGTCCATGTCTGATGATCAACTCAACGCCAAGCTTCGTCAGCGCAGCAGACAGCGACACAAGGCTTTCGTGTAACC
>JAHEEO010000226.1:4630-5030 GCA_024640665.1 Rhodospirillales bacterium
GTGTAACCACCAGCGAGCCGCGGCACCCAAAGGTCGGCGCGTCGCAGCAACATCATGAATGAATACCGGCAGGACCGGCCCGCGCCTGGCTGCCGCGGCCAATGCGTGGTGGTCGCGCAAGCGAAGATCATTACGGAACCAGATGATGACTGGCTTGGAAGACAAATGTGTTACTCGAGTGTTCGCTAAAAGCCCATTCTCATTAAATCATTATAGGCTGCGCGATTCGGCAGCAGCAGAATCGGCTTAGACAGCCGGCTCGAGGAACAAGAAATTCTCATGCCCGTGACGTAAACTTGACCGGATACATACGCTGAGGAGCGATCAATGCTTGCAATCAAAATTGGCAATTTCGGAATGCGGCACCTGGCACTTATCGCCAGTGCAGCGGGACTCATTG
>JAHEEO010000227.1 GCA_024640665.1 Rhodospirillales bacterium
CGCGGGATCGCACCCGCTTGGCGTGTTTCGACAGGGTGTTCGCGGGTTCAGAGCTGACGGCGGGTGATGTTGCCGACGCAGATGCAGGTGGCGAGCCCCAGCCGCAAGTGTTGACCGAGCCTGATCGAAACGATGCCCCGCCCAGTTCTCCGGATGCGCCGGCTGCTGCACTTGTTTCAATTGTCGAAGTACAAACCAACCGAGCAGGTCGAGCCACGTTTGTGACGGCCGATGGAACAGTGTGGGTGCAGACGGACAGTTATCGCAGGCGGTATCCAGCCGTGCCATTCGATGCAGAGATTGACGCGGCATCCATGGGCAGCTTTTTCTTGAAAGTGCCCGGCGGTGCTCGTGCCGTGCGTGTCGCGCGCCGCGACTAAATAGTGGTCCGCAAAACTTCACGCAGACCCGCGATTTCTGTCTTCGGGGCACGGCAGAACAACCTTAAAGACTTTGATCTCGAGCTGCCGTTAAACGAGTTGATAGTCGTCACTGGCGTCAGTGGCTCCGGAAAGTCTTCCCTTGCGTTCGATACCATTTATGCGGAAGGTCAGCGTCGCTATGTAGAAACCTTTTCTGCCTATGCGCGGCAGTTCTTGGATCGCATGGATAAGCCGCAGGTCGACAAGATCATCGGCATTCCGCCCGCTATAGCCATTGATCAAGCGAACCCTGTTCGTACTTCGCGCTCCACGGTCGGCACGATGACCGAACTCAACGACCATCTCAAGCTATTGTTCGCGCGAGTTGCTCATCTAGTTTGCGGTTCGTGCGGCCAGAGAATTCAGCGCGACGACCCGGACTCAGTCTACGCGAGCGTGCAGGAGTTCGTTAATGGACAGTCGCTCGAAAAGCCAGCAGCAATCGTAACGTTCAAAGTAAGTGTTCCAGAGAATTTCAGTGCAGATGAAATCGAAGGATTTCTTTCCCGGCAAGGCTATACGCGAATTCTCGAGCGGAATGAAGAAAGCCTGACAGTCGTCCAGGACCGGTTTAGATTGACGGAAGCAAACAAAAGCCGGGCAATCGAAGCCTTTGAGTCCGCATTTCGCGTTGGCCGCGGTCAGCTCTCGGTGCGGTTACAGGAAGAGCCTGAATTAGGGCTATCGTATTCTTCGCGCCTGCACTGCGCACAGTGCGATCTCAGTTACTCAGTTCCGATTCCCAACAGTTTCTCGTTCAATTCGCCAATTGGCGCATGCGAGACATGCCGAGGGTTTGGTCGAACAATGGGTATCGACTATGAGCTTGTCATTCCCAATTCACGATTGAGCTTGGCGGATGGCGCGATCAAACCTTTGCAAAGTAAGACTTACAAGAAATACCAAACGGAGTTGTTGCGCCACGCCACTGAACGCGGCATCGATACATCTGCGCCCTGGGACGAGCTCGCGGAGCACGATCGGGCTTTTGTCATAGAGGGCGAGGGAACGCGGCGACAGAAGAAGTGGTTTGGCTTAAAGCGGTTCTTCGCGTGGCTTGAAAGCAAGAGCTATCGGATGCACATACGGGTGCTGCTGGCCAAATATCGCTCTTACGAAACCTGCGAGGCGTGCAACGGCGCTCGTCTCAAGCCCGAATCCCTGTTATGGCGTATCGATGGCAGGCCGTTACATGCGGCAGATCTAAATATTCACGACATTCTGCAACTATCGTTGAATGAAGTGCTGGAGTTCTTCGAGTCGTTCGAGTTGCCTGCACCGCTCGACGCGGCGCTTGCGCAACTGATGGATGAGATTAAATTACGGCTTCGGTATCTCAATGAAGTGGGTTTAGGCTATCTGAGCCTGGATCGTCAATCGCGCTCGCTGAGCGGCGGGGAGGTTCAACGCATTAATCTAACGACCGCGCTCGGCACGTCGCTGGTAAATGCCTTGTTCGTTTTGGATGAACCGAGTGTCGGGCTGCATGCCCGGGATGTTGGACGCTTGGTAGGCGTGCTGCAAAGACTTCGCGACGCCGGTAATTCGCTCATCGTGGTTGAACACGATGCGCAAGTCATGCTCGCGGCAGATCGAATTCTAGATATCGGTCCAGGACCGGGGCACTTGGGCGGAGAGGTTGTATTTAATGGCACTCCGCAAAGCTTGTTGCGGCGGAAGAATAACTTAACTGCGCAGTATCTCAACGGCACAAAAGTTGTGGCAACTGTGCGCGCGGCTGCAGACGCAGACGCCGGCGATGGGCCCAGCATCAATTTGCGCGGTGCAGTGCAGCACAATTTGAAAAAAGTGGATGTTGCTATTCCGCTGAACAGGTTCGTAGCGGTTACCGGTGTGAGTGGGTCCGGCAAGTCGACGCTCGTCCAAGACACGCTGTTTAATGCAATCGCGAGGAGCAAGGGTCACAGCGCAGAACAGCCTGGTGAATACAGCAGCCTGGATGGCGCCGATTTGATTGACGATGTTGTATTGGTGGACCAATCGTCAATTGGCAAAACGACGCGTTCAAACCCGGCAAGCTATGTGGGCGCATTTGAGGCGATACGCAAAGTCTTCGCAGCAGAGGCGCTGTCACATGAACGGGGCTATACAGCGGGTACGTTCAGCTTTAATGCCGGTAACGGGCGTTGCCCAACGTGTTCTGGAAACGGGTTTGAACGGATAGAAATGCAATTTCTGAGTGACGTCTATTTGCGTTGCTCTGCCTGTAACGGCAGCCGTTTTCGCAGCGAGATCCTGGAGGTGTGTTACACACCTGATGCGGCACAGCAGCCTTTGAGTATTGCCCAAGTGCTGGAGTTGACGGTTGCCGAAGCTGTGAACTTCTTTAGTGGGAGTGTCGAAATTAACACTCGCTTAGCGCCGCTTATTGCGGTGGGTCTCGGCTATATGACTTTAGGTCAGAGTGTGCCGACACTGTCTGGCGGAGAAGCGCAGCGCCTGAAGTTGGCCGGCTACATCGCTAAGGCTCGAATGCGAAGGCGCGGGGATGCTGAACACCTGCTGTTCTTGTTTGACGAGCCGACAACTGGCCTGCATTTTGCTGATGTGGCGAAACTGGTCGCCGCCCTGCGCGAATTATTGGATGCGGGCCATAGCGTGGTTGTGATCGAACACAATCTGGATCTCATAGCAGCAAGTGATTGGGTTATTGATCTAGGTCCAGAAGGTGGTGACGCTGGCGGCGAGATCGTCGCGACCGGCACTCCACATGAGCTGGCGAAGCTGGGTCACGGGCATACAGCGGCGGCGCTGCGTATCCAGCTGTCTGGGCACCCAAACGTAATCGAAGCTTATCAGTTCAAGTCGGAACGAGCGTCAGACAAGCGCGTTGGCGTCAGTGAGTCCGCCAGCAGGCCGCGGCACAAAACCATTGCGAAACCTCAAATCGAGATCATTCGTGCACGCGAACACAATTTGAAGGGTATCGACGTTACTCTGCCTAGAGACAAGATTACGGCGATTACTGGTGTGAGTGGCAGCGGCAAGAGCACGATCGCATTCGATATATTGTTTGCGGAGGGGCAGCGTCGCTATCTCGAGTCTCTGAATGCCTATGCCAGGCAATATGCTGCGCCTGCTGCGCGGCCGGATATCGATGCGGTGCGCGGCATTCCTCCAACAGTGGCGATCGAGCAGCGCACGAGCAGAGGCGGTCGCAAGAGCACTGTCGCGACGGTTACGGAGATATATCACTATCTGCGTTTGCTGTTTGTGAAGCTCGGGGTCCAGTACTGTCCCGAATGCGATCTGCCAATCGAATCGCAGCAAGTGGACGAAATAGTTGCTGACATTCTCGAGCGATACCGCGGTCAGAAAATTGCGTTACTCAGTCCATTGATCATGGGACGTAAAGGTTATTACACCGATCTTGCGCGGTGGGCTGCGCGGAAGCACTATTCCGAATTGATCGTGGATGGCCAGCAAACGCCAACAGATGCATGGCCACGCCTGGACCGATTCAAGGACCACAATATCGATCTTCCCGTTGCGGAAATACAGGTTGGGCCAGAGCAGCATGCAGCAATAGAGAGTTTCGTTCGCATCGCTCTCGGGCATGGCCGTGGCATGGTGCGGGTGGCGAAGCCTGGCAGGCGTCAGGTTAAGCCGGTGCGGCTTTATTCCACCGAGAGATCCTGTCCGAAATGCGCGCGCAGTTTTGAGCCGTTGGATCCAAGACTGTTTTCGTTCAATTCACGGTACGGGTGGTGCAATACCTGTTTTGGCACTGGCCAGGTCATCGAGGATTTTGACGCTGAAGTAACCGGTGAGGAAGCTCGCTGGCTGAGTACCGAGGATGACGCGGATGTGCCGTGCCCGGACTGCAGCGGTCGCCGCTTGCGGGCCGAGGCGATTGCCGTGCGCTTGCGTGGACGTTCGATCGCAGAATTCACGGCGTTTTCGATCGATTCGGCAGAAGACTATATGCAGAAAATCGATTTCCGCGGTCGAGATGCCGAGATTGCTGTCGATATCCTGCCGGAGCTGCTGAGCCGCTTGCGTTTTTTGAAACATGTCGGCTTAGGCTATTTGAGTCTCGATCGCGCCGCGCCTACGCTCAGCGGCGGCGAATCTCAGCGAATACGGCTTGCTGCGCAGCTGGGCTCCAATCTCCGCGGGGTTTGTTATGTGCTTGACGAACCCACCATTGGCTTACACGCTCGTGACAATGCACAGTTGCTGGATACGCTCGATGAATTGGCTTGCCGAGGCAATACCGTCGTCGTCGTCGAGCATGATGAAGACACCATTCGTCGCGCCGATCACATTGTTGATATTGGTCCCGGTGCAGGACGTCTGGGTGGTGAGCTCGTCGTATCCGGGTCGCTGAAGAAGCTGCTGGCCGCGTCTAAGTCAATCACTGGCCGTGTCCTTGCGAATCCGCCGCAGCATCCGATGTTTGTCCGGCGTCGGCCCGACAAAACTCAAATGCTCAGCATTGAAGATGCCCGGCAGAATAACTTGCAGAAGCTGTCAGTGGATATTCCGTTGGGGCTGTTCGTCGCGGTCAGCGGCGTTAGCGGGAGCGGCAAGAGCACGCTGATTCGCAGCGTGCTGGTGGGTAATTTGA
>JAHEEO010000228.1 GCA_024640665.1 Rhodospirillales bacterium
ACTTCGATCTCTACGAAATACATGAGGCATTCGCAGCACAAACGCTCGCAACGATGAAAGCCTGGGAGTCAGAAGAATTCTGCCGCGATCGATTATTGCGCTCGGGCGCCATGGGCAGCATTGATCGCAGCAAGCTCAACACCAAGGGCGGCAGCATCGCGCTCGGCCACCCATTCGCCGCGACGGGTACCCGTATTCTTGCGACGCTGGCTAAAGCGCTAAACGAGCGTGGTGGGGGACGCGGGCTCATTTCAGTGTGCACTGCCGGCGGCATGGGCGTCACGGCCATCCTCGAAACTACATAGTGCTGCTCTCGCCTAACAGGCTACTGAGGGCGTTCGTATGTGTCCTAGGTGCCGAATCCGAGCACATAGCTGACCAGTAGCGGCAGCAACAATGCGCTCAATAGCGTCGAACTCAGCACGATGCCGGCGATGTCGTCTGGCACGCGGCCGTAGCGCGCCGCGAACAAATAATTGAACACAGCCGCCGGCATGGTTCCCTGCAGAATAATGACGCCTTTGGCGACACCCTCGAGCCCGAAACTCCAAGCAACTATATGACCCACTAGAAAGCCGATGGCGAGACGGACAAAGCCCCAACCGAAAGCAAAGTTCAGACGCGCAATACGCAATTCACCCAGCGTATTGCCGAGTGCGAGCAGCATCAGAGGAATCATGAGACTGCCGAGCAGGCCGATGCTCGAATCCAGCCACTGAGGCAGAGGAACGTCCAAGAACATCACGAGCAATCCGATCACAGCGCCATAGACGACCGGCGTCGTCATTAACGTGCGCCACGGCGATTCATTGGATTGCAGCATCGGCGTTAACGTGAATTGTCCTACCGAGTTCGTGACATACACGGCGACAGCAAATGCCAGCCCTTCCTGACCAAACGCAAACAAACACAGTGGCAGGCCTAAGTTTCCGGTGTTGCCGATGGCGAGTGCGGGCAAGTAAGAGCGAATGGACAGTCCCGTGCTTTGCAGCACCAGCCACGCTACGACGACAGTGCCGACGAATAAAGCTGTGGCCGCAAACAACAGGCTTATGAATTCGCCCCGCGGCATACTCAACTGTGAAAGTGTATCTACTATCAAACAAGGCCCAGATATATTCAGTACCATGCGCGTGACAAACTCGCGCTCGAACGGGACTCCACGCTTTTGCCAGGCATACCCGACAGCTGCGAGTATGAATACCGGTAACAGAATTCCAGAGAGTTGCGCGATCACAAACGTGGCCTTGTCGTTTTGTTAGGCTTGGGATGCCACCGGCACCAAAGAGGTCTGCATGATATTCGAAGCAGAGACAAATACCTGCATGGATAGGCGGCTAAATTGCCGCTGCAGTGAACATCATGCTGGGTGACTTTCTGGAATTTTCCGTTTCGGTCCCTTCGCTCGCAGAGGCAGCAAACGAATTGCAATCGTTGGGCTTTCAAGAAGCCATTACTACTGAAATTGCCGATAGCCAATACATGCCGCTTTCAATGAGCAGCGTGACTGTTGGGCTGCGGCCCACTGACGATGCTGCATTGGCCATCAGTTTTATCCGGCCGGATTTAGTCAACTATTTACGGGCCTATCGGAGAATCGGCATCAAACCTAAGTTTGCCAGTCTGGCTGACGATGAGTTTCATCGGGCTGGCTTCGAAGACCCGAATGGCCTGCAGATTGTCCTGTTGGAAGCTCGCACTTGTGCGCCGCTGCTCCCGGACAATGCTGTCGTTTCGATACTTGGCGACTTTGTCGAGTTCAGCACGCCAACGCATTCGCTGACTGAATCAACCGAGTTCTGGGGCCGATTGGGCATGCACCGGGATGCGGATCGGAAGTCTACCGAGCGCTCAACGCATCTGCGCGGGCATGGGTTGCGAATAGGCTTCTACGAAGGCGTTCGATTTGCGCCGGGCTTGAGTTTTACCTGTGCAGACCTGGATACGCGCGTCGCGTTTCTCGAAGCGAAAGGCTGCAGTATTCGCCGTCAGCTACCGTTCGACACGCACACACACGCAGGCGCAACGATCATAGGCAATTTGCCGATTTATCTATTGGCCGAAGATTAAGTGGAGACGCTCGATAAGCTCCGCTGATTCTTCGCTAAATGCTCCCTGAGCCGGGCATGGAGCGGACTAGTGCGAGGAAAATGCGCCAGTAAGTACTCCATCTGGTCCACCAACACACGACGACCTTTCAGATAGATGTACTCCGCATAGGTTGGCGTAAACGGAATCGCCAGCAATTGCATCCGCGCTTCTTCCGGTGTGCGGCCGCCCTTGTGATTGTTGCAGCGGCGGCACGCCGCAATGACATTGTTCCAAACGTCCGCTCCACCCCGGCTAATGGGCGTGATGTGGTCACGGGTCAATTCGGACTTTGAAAACCGTATGCCACAATACAAACAGATGTTCGCATCGCGCTTGAAAAGCGTCGTGTTGTTGAGCGGGGGAATGTAATGGTGCCGGTTCTTTTCGACGTTGCGCGTATCGCCGCGGGTTGCAACGATGGAATTTACAACGATGATGCTGCGCGCGCCGGTTCTGGCATTGTAGCCGCCATGTACGCGGTAAATAGGCGATCCGCAGCTGTAGGCGACCTGGCCGCCATGGTACAGCGTCGCAGCCGAACGGTAGTCAATCCATTCGAGCGGCATACCCGCCAAGTCGGTACGCAAGACTTCTTGAGACAAACGCTGAAGAGCAGCTTCCATTGTTCACCCTGCCTGGCTATTCCTTCAGTACGTTGCAACTCGTGTCGCAACCAAGCTAAACCGCTTATATCACAACCAGGTGACGTGAACAGCGTGGGGAAAGTGCCTGTCAGCGGCGGTCGCGGACTCGAGGGCGCAGACTGCGGTCACGCAGCGCACGACGGCGTTGAGCGGGTCGCAAATCACGAAATTGGCGCCTCAACTCAGCTTGTCGGTCCGCCGGCAAACGGCGAAATTCCCGATACATTCTCCGGATGCGTGCGCGTTCAGCCATGTCGAGTCCGCGAAACAACCCATAACTTCGGCGAATTTCACTGCGCTGGGCTTCGGACAGACTCTGCCAACGGTTGAAGCGCGTTCGCGCAGCATCGCGCTGCTGCCCTTCCATGTCGAGCCAGCGCTGGGCACCGAGGGCAATGGTTGTTTGCCGCGACGCTTCCAGCTGCGCCCAAGTATTCTCCTGCGGGGCCAATAATGCTTGCTGATCTGCGCTCAAATCTTCCCAAGCGACGCCTTGTGCGTGCGCCCAGCCACTGATGCTCAATAGCGCGAACGCGACGATAGCCATATTAGTCAGTTTCATTCTGCGCTCGCCTCCTATCTGCATCTTCGTACTCTTCTTCCTGCGTTTCGATCTCGACATCGACGAACCATGTTTCGTCTTCGGCCTGCCAACTGCCCAGGTATTCCAAAAAATCCAGTTCCGGTGGTGCATTTTCTTGTGCAGCCGCTGGTATTGCAGTCAACATCAGCAATGCACGCCAGTGTTTGCGCACCGGCATCAACCCGCCCCGTCTAGCGGATCTTCCAGCCCATTGAATTCAGGCTGAGACTCCAACCACGCATAAAAATCCAGTTCCTCGTAGAATTCCAGTTCGTCGTCACTCAGCAGAATTTCAATATCCGCGACTGCTGCCGTCTCAGTCAGTTCGCCATCACTGCCGTTGCCGCTGAATAGCCACACGCCCACTGCTGCTGCAGCGAGCGTTGCAAGCGCGGCTCGGGGAAGCCAACCAAACACCGCTGGCGGCTGTTCCAATTCGGCCAATGCCCGATGCCGGGCCTGGGTCAACTTTGAGCGTGTTGCGCCATCCAGCTCACCGACGGATTGTTCAAAAACTTTGCGTGCCGCAGATTCTATTTCGCTTTGTCGTCGGTCGTTCATGGCCAGTGGTCTCCAAGCCGCTCGCGCAGGCGCTGTATCGCGCGTGAATAATGTGTTTTTACACTACCATCGCTGCAACCCATGGCGACAGCCGTTTGTTTTACATCCATTCCTTCGAGATTACGCAGCACAAAGGCCTCGCGTTGCCGGTCCGGCAATTCGCCAAGGGCCGTTTCGAGGCTGGCCATCGCTGCGTCGCGTTCAAGCTGGCCAAGCGGATCGTCGCTGACCGGCCCGGGCGCGTTAGCGATAACCTCTTCATTGGTTGCTTCGTCACGGCCGAAGAAATTGATGACCTTTCGGCGTACGTTTTGCCGCCGATGCCAATCGCGCGTGCGATTCTGCAGAATGCGATAGAACAGGGGCGGCCACTCGCTACTTGGTCGCTTGCCATAGCGTCGTACCAACTTGATCATGGCCTCTTGCACTATATCGAGCGCTTCGTCTGCATCGCGCACGGTCATCATGGTAATGCGATAGGCACGCCCCTCGATGGACCGTAAGAAGCCATCGAGATGCTGCGCGCCGGTAGCGCCATCCTCCACGTTGAGGTTCATGCAGTCATCAGTCAATACAGTTGAAATCATGCGCGTCACAGTAACAAGGGGCTATGCTAGACACATTCGGATACACGCTGAAGCCTCTTTGGTTGTTGATCATCTATTACCTACTAACGCATGAACACGCATCTGGTTGACGTGATTTATGCATTTAACATAACAAAGACTCCCTGTCGTTGAATACTGTCTACCTGCCTAAGCGTTGCCGGCCATGAACCCGAGTTGCTTGATTCGCGTTGGCATCGCCGTGCCACTTTATGACGGCTTCGATTATCGAGTGCCCGATACCATGCAGCGACCGGCCATCGGCGCCCGAGTGAGTGTTCCATTCGGCCGCCGGGAAAAAACCGGCATTGTCCTGGCGCATCCGCAGACCTCGAGTCTCGATGCCAAAAAGATCAAACCGATCCATGCGGTGCTCGATGAAGACCCAATCTTATCGCCCGAGTTGCTCGAACTGTTGCAGTGGGCTGCTCGCTACTACCACCACCCGATCGGGGAAGTCCTTCATCAGGCGATACCGCAATGGCTGCGACAAGGCCGCCCGGTTC
>JAHEEO010000031.1 GCA_024640665.1 Rhodospirillales bacterium
CTTCGCCTGATCTTCTATGAGTTTACCAATCTGTACCGGCACACCTTTGCGCGCCTCGACGATCGCCGTCTGCACCGCATTTTCAAACGCCACTTGGTCGGCCCCACCATGACTCTTCAATACAATGCCTGTTAAACCGACCAGGCTTGCACCGTTGTAACGCCGTGAATCCAGTCGATTGCGCAATGCATTCAGCGCCGACCTCGCACCCAAACCTTGAAGGCGCCTTAGTGCACTGCGATTGAATTCTTCTTTGAGAAACGAGCCAACCAGACTTGCGAGGCCTTCCATCGTCTTAATGGCAACGTTGCCAACGAACCCATCGCTAACGACAACATCAACGTCTGCATTGAAAATACCGTCACCTTCAACAAATCCGATGTAGTTGAGGCTGCTATTAGCGAGCAATTGACCGGCTTCGCGCACCGTCTCATTGCCTTTCAATTCTTCCTGACCAATGTTGAGCAATCCGATTTTCGGGCGCTCCTTATCGAGCATATCTCGCGCAATCACAGACCCCATAATGCCAAACTGAAAAAGCTGCTCAGCAGTGCAACCTACGTTGGCACCCATATCGAGCATGAACGTACGGCCATACAACGAAGGCACGGAGGAAATGATGGCTGGACGGTCGATTCCCGGCAGGGTTTTCAAGACGTATTTGGCTGTGGCCATTAGCGCGCCGGTGTTCCCCGCGCTCACACAGGCATCCGCCTCGCCTGCTTTCACCAGCTCTATTGCCTTGCGCATCGAAGAGTCTTTCTTGCGGCGCAGTGCATCGACCGGTGATTCATCCATAGCGACAACTTCAGAGGCATGCTTGAATTGCAGCCGATTACCGAAGCGATCACCCACTTCTTGCTCCACCGATGAAAGCACGGCAGGAAGCCCGACCAGCGTGAGATTGACTGAGTCGTCTTTTTCCATGACCGCCATTGCAGCCGGAATGACAACTTCAGGTCCTCGGTCGCCCCCCATCGCATCCAAGGCGATTGTAACCTTGCGGCTCATGTAAATCGTTTGCGAATCAGGCGGGGCGAAACACTAAACGTGGCGTTCAGCACAACGACAAAGTTGCCTATTCGTCTTCAGCCTCTGCCTCTTGTGGCACTTCCACCACTTTGCGGCCACGGTAGAAGCCATCGGCAGAAACATGGTGACGTACATGCGTTTCTCCCGTTTCTTGTTCTACAGATAGGGCACGACCGCGCAGTGCGTCATGGGAACGACGCATCCCGCGTCTGGATGGAGTTTTTCGACTTTTTTGCACTGCCATTAGTTTTCTCCTCGTGAGGCGGTGACATTCTCGTACATTTTCCCACCACACTGTTTATCAGCATGTTTTGGGGCAAACGGCACCGCGACTATCAATTCATCTTCGACCAACGCCTGCGGGCTAAATCGATCATCGCGAACGACGATGGGCTCAACCTGTTCCGGCAAATACTGCTCCATTGATTCGCGAGCAATAATGCCAAACTCAACACGGTCTTTGATCTCCAACTCAAACGGTTCAAGACAACGCTGACACACCACCGTGAGTTTCGCCTCATAACTCAGTGATAGCGCCTGCCAGCTAGAACCCCCAACCGCGAACCCGAAGCTAACCGTTACAGTACCCTGGTCGGCGTGCAGGTAATCCGACAGCCTTGCCAGTTCGGCAAGCTTGAATTCGCTACATATATTTGCCCGGCGCTCGGCCAGAGCCTCAATCTCGGCGGGAGTGTACCATGCACGCATTTGAGCCGGCATAATCGGCCAAGAATAAGGATATAGCCCCAGGCTGTCAAAATAACGCTATGAAACACCTGATCCTGGCCTCGACATCGCCGTACCGCCGCGAGCTACTGCAGCGTCTTGGCCTTGCATTCAGCGCCATTGACCCTGGAATCCAAGAGGCTGTGATCGAAGGTGAGTCGCCGCCTGAGCGCGCGCTGCGCCTGGCGACTGAAAAAGCGCGCGCCTGCGCATGCGCTGGCAGTGTCGTGATCGGATCCGACCAGGTCGCAGCGCGAGGCCGCAAGGTGCTCCACAAACCTGGCTCTGCAGAGATCGCAATCCAGCAGCTCGTCGACTGCCAGGGCCAGCAAGTCGACTTTTTTACCGGCGTCACCATTTTTGATGGCCAAACATGGCAATCGACGATCGATCACACAACTGTCGTGTTCAAGAATCAATCGCGAGCCGCGATTGAGCGGTATGTCTCACTCGAACAACCACTAAATTGCGCGGGCGGGTTCAAGGTGGAAGGCTTAGGCATAGCATTGTTTGAACGCGTCGAGTCAACAGACCCAACGGCACTCATCGGCTTACCGATGATTTGGGTAGCCGAGACATTACGGACGATGGGGCTAGACCCACTCGGCTAATCGGGGTACTTCGCGGCAAGCCGACGAACGGCGGCTTGAAGCTCTGTTGGCAAAGGCACACTGATTCCAAAGAGTTGCTCGCTGGCAGGCCAGCGAAAACTGAGCGACGTCGCATGCAAGAACATGCGCTGAAGACCCAATTCTTGCATCGCCGCATTGAAAGACTCAGACCCATACCGCGAATCGCCTGCAATGGGGTGACCGACTGCCGCCGCGTGTACCCGAATTTGGTGCGTTCTGCCGGTTTCGATCTTGATGCCAACGAGCGTTGCGAAATTTCCAAACCTGCGCACTGGGTGAAAGTGCGACTTCGCTGACTTACCGGCAGCATCAACGCGCACTCGTGCTTCACCCCCAATGCGGCGGGTGGCTAACGCCAAATCGACACAACGTAGCTTGCGTGGCCATGCCCCGGCAACGAGCGCAAAATAGTACTTATCCAACGCATTTTCACGAAATACACCGTGCAATGCCCGTAAAGCACTGCGACGCTTCGCGATCAGCAGACACCCGGAAGTATCGCGATCAATTCGATGAATCAGCTCGAGGGCTTTTTGCTCTGGCCTGATCGAGCGAAGAGCTTCAATACAACCGACGTTGATACCGCTGCCACCGTGAACCGCCAAACCCGACGGCTTATCGACCAGCAGGATTCGCTCATCTTCATAAACAATTCGATCTTCAAGCCATGCAAAACTACCCGTCTTAGCGTGAGCGGCCTCCGTCACGTTACGGGCGACCGGCGGGATTCTGACTCGATCACCAGCTTGAATTCGATAGCTTGGCGCGACCCGCTTCGAATTCACACGGACCTGGCCCGACCGCACAAGTCGATAGACATGGCTTCGTGGCACGCCCTTGAGGTAGGTGAGCAGGTAATTGTCTAAACGCTGACCCGCATAGTCGTCATCAACCTCGCGATAACTTGCACTTGGCGCAGCGGGAGACCTGGATTGCGGCACTATTTGACTGGCCTTTTTCAATTGAGAGCCCGAACTCCTATGTTATAGTACGGTTACCGAGGATGCGTGGACATTGAGAAGCTCACGCCCCACGATTTTTTCGATCGGCTCAATGGGGGGCCGGTTGTGTTAAATATTCTTTACCGGCGCCTGAATCTGAGCGTGTCGCGATAGTTGGTCAACCAATGATTCGGCCTTACCTAAGTGGCGAATCGAACAGCACAGGACCGTTACGAGATCATCATGCAGCAAGATATGCAGTTTCATGACGAATCTACTCGAACGTCCATCGCGGATCGCTGTTTAAACTCCTGGCGCCTTCCCGAAAGGCTGAAAGTTTATGAAGCGGATGTTAGTCAATGCAACTCAGCAAGAAGAGTTGCGCGTGGCCATGGTAGATGGCCAACGAATTTACGATCTTGACATAGAGGTTCCCTCCCGAGAACAACGTAAAGCCAATATCTATAAAGGGCGAATCACCCGGATAGAACCCAGCTTGGAAGCCGCGTTTATCGACTATGGCGCAGACCGCCATGGCTTCCTGCCGCTGAAAGAAATCTCCAGTGAATACTTCTTAAAAGAACCCGCTCAAGGCGAGCGCGTTCAGATTAAGGACGTTCTCAAAGAAGGCCAGGAAATAGTTGTTCAGGTCGAAAAAGAAGAACGCGGTAACAAAGGCGCAGCGCTGACCACCTATGTAAGTCTGGCTGGTCGCTTTATCGTGTTGATGCCGAACAACCCCCGCGCTGGGGGTGTCTCACGCCGCATTACCGGCGATGACAGAGAAATCGTTCGACAGTCACTGGAAGAATTAAACCCGCCGGAAGGCATGGGTTGCATCATTCGCACTGCCGGCGTCGGCCGCAGCAGTGAGGAACTGAAATGGGATCTCCAATACCTTCTGAGTGTCTGGGAATCGATCATTGCAGTTGTCGTCACTCGCCCGGCCCCATTCCTGATCTATCAAGAAGGCAACGCCATTGTCCGGGCGATCCGCGATCATTTCTCCAACGAAATCGGCGAAATCCTCATCGACGATAAGGACGTTTACCAGGAAGCGCTGGACTTCATGGAACGCGTCATTCCGCATAACGTGAAGAAACTCAAGTTTTACGAAGATCCTTCAGTACCCTTGTTTGGCCGCTTTCAAATTGAAAGCCAGATTGAGAATGCATTCTCGCATCAGGTTTCGTTGCCTTCAGGTGGCAGCATCGTTATCGACCATACAGAAGCATTAACGGCTATCGACATCAACTCGGCGCGCGCGACTAAGGGCGAAGATATTGAATCCACCGCGTTAAATACGAACCTCGAAGCCGCGGAAGAAATCGGTCGTCAATTGCGAATTCGCGATCTTGGTGGCCTCGTAGTCGTCGACTTTATCGATATGGGGCCCAATCGCAATCAACGCGACGTCGAAAATCGCTTGCGCGACGCCGTCAGAGCAGATCGTGCACGCGTTCAAATTGGACGAATCTCGCGTTTCGGACTGCTCGAAATGTCGCGTCAACGTCTCCGGCCCTCACTGGAAGAAGCGACACAACCGGTTTGCCCTCGATGTAACGGTCTGGGTAACGTGCGAAGTGTCGAGTCTTTGGCGCTCGCAATACTTCGGTTGATTGGCGAAGAGGCTCGCAAAGACCGCACGGCAAAGGTCATCGTGCGCGTCCCTATCGATGTCGGAAACTATCTGCTGAACGAAAAGCGCGAATGGCTCCAAGCCATCGAAGATGGCAACGATGCCAAGATCGTAACGGTGAGCGACCCAGCACTTGAAACGCCAAACTATTCGATTCGACGCGTTCGGGACGACGAAGTATCCCAGAGCGAAAATTCCACAACGAGTTATAAGCTCGCAGCACCAAAAGTTGATCCAAGCATCGCGTTCGAAAATTCGAAGGTGCTGCCAAAGGTAGAAGTGCCCGCCGTATCCGGCGTATTGCCGACGACACCAGCGCCAACGCCAACGCCAACGCCGCAACCCGTAAAACGGCAGCCTGCGAAGCCGCGTCGATCACTGTGGCAAATTCTGTTCGGGTGGCTCAAGCCGGAATCGCAGGAGAACCGCAACGGAAGGAATGAACGCGGCGCACGCGGCCAATCCAAGCGACGCGGCCGTGGCCGCAGTACCAGCGGCGAGTCCAAAGGCAACAGCCCGCGCCGGAATCGTAGCCGCTCCGACGGCGGTCGTGCAGATACCAAACGCAGCGAATCCAATGCTGGCGAAGGCGGCCGCCCCGCAAAAAGCTCGAGAAGCAGAGGCGGCAAGAAGAACAGGGGACGCCGCGGTAGCGGTAACGCGAAGGCAGCTGCCAACCCCGCCGCCAACGCCGACGGGTCCGCACAAGCGGAGGGTTCATCTCGCCAGGGCGGCCGACCACGGCGTAAATCCAACTCGGATACCCAAAGCAGCGAAAGACAGTCGGAGTCGGGCACGCAAACCGGCCAACCGGCAGATACATCCAGCGAAGCCAAGCCCGTGACGCAACAAGTGAATACGAACAATCAGAACGGCCCCGCACCGGCGGCATCGGCCGTTGCTCGGCCACCTGCGACGTCGCCCGCTCCACCGGCTGCGCCCGCCGCGACAGCCGCTGCTTCAGCGCCTGCACCTGCTGCTGCACCTGCACCTGCACCTGCTGCTGCACCTGCTGCTGCTGCCAGCACTGAACCAAAGCCCGCAGCACCGGGACCCACAGCCTCTGCAGATTAATTGAGTTTCTGCCGCAAAGGCAGCGCTATTTCGCAGCCAACCGACGCTTATTTGCGTTGGTTGGCTATAACGTGTGCCAGTAAGCCGTTAGAGGCAATTTCGACCAAATCAAGAACGCGTTCGAAACCAGTAACGCCGCCGTAATAAGGGTCCGGCACATCCACGTAATCAACTTCTTCTGCAAATTCCAAAAACAAGCGAATTCGGTCATGCAATTCTGCAGGACAGCGATCGCGTAATGTCTCCAGATTTAAGCTATCCATCACCAGTATCAAGTCGAAGCGTTCAAAATCAGCATCGTCGACTCGACGAGAACGAATCGCGTCCAAATCTATGCCGCGGCGTTCAGCAGCCCGGCGGGCACGCCGGTCCGGCGGCTCGCCGACGTGATAGGCGTGAGTGCCAGCTGAGTCGATGTACAACTTTAATTGCGGCGCGTGGGTTTCAACATGCGTTCGAAAGACACCCTCAGCCGTGGGTGAACGACAAATATTTCCCATGCAGACAAACAGAATGCGGTAGTCAGCGACATCAATTTCCACTTTATTCAGATCTCTATCTCGTTTAAAGAACCGAGCAATTTTCCGTAACAATTTAACTTGCCCCATCGAGCAATGAGCGGACCGACTCCAAATCGGCCGGCGTGTCCACACCGTGAGGCGGGACAACTCGAGCGTCTTGTACGATTATTCGCTCGCCCAGCCAAAGCGCACGTAACTGCTCCAGGCTTTCCACCTGCTCCAGCTCACAAGGCGAAGCCGAAGCAAGGTACTTCAACTTCGCAACGCGATACGCGTACAGCCCGACATGCCGTCGTGCCATGCCCGATAGCATTCTATTTCTCGGAAATGGTATCGGCGCTCGCGTGAAATACATCGCATACCCGAATTGATCTGTCACCACTTTGACGCAGTTTGGGTCATTGAAATCTTGATCGCTCGTTAGCGAGGCGGTCAGCGTAGCAATTGCAGCGTCGGCGTGAGATGACAACAACTCTGCCACCTGCGAGATGAGCTCCGGCGGTATCAACGGTTCGTCGCCCTGAACGTTGACGACAATATCATCACCAGACCAGGCACAGCGCTCGGCCACTTCGGCAATTCTGTCAGTACCACTTTGATGATGATCAGCTGTGATCATGACCTCTGCGCCATAGCGCTTAGCTGCTTCGACGATTCGTTGATCATCGGTAGCAACAATGACCCGGCTCGCCCCGCTCAACGCAGCACGATCATGAACTTGCATAAACATTGGTTTACCGCCGATGTCCGCGAGTGGCTTTCCGGGCAAGCGCGAAGACCCGTAGCGCGCGGGAATGACAACGTAAAACGGCTCAGAGTCGTTAGTTTTCAATGTGCAAATTACTCAACAAGCGTTCCAACAATATACGCGCTTCAGGCTCTTCAAAGGTCAAATCGATACTGACTGACCATACGCCAGCCGGGGCGAAAGTCTCGCATTTTACGGCATCTTTCTCTGTCAGAAGGACCGGAAAGCCGTCGGCAAAATCCAGATCGTCCATTTCTAGCCGCGCATGATCGGCATGCTGGTGAGGAATGACTACTAATCCGGCTTTTTCCAACAAATCGAAAAACCGCTGCGGATTTCCGATCGCCGCCACCGCATGAACTTTTGTTGTATCAAATTCGGCCAGCGTGGACTGTCTGCCGTCACTTAACTGCTCGAAAGTCGAGACCCTAACGAAAGTGTGAATGGCGCCCGGATAAGTCCAAGGAGCGCCGTTCACTACTATGGCGTCGACGCTTTTCAAGCGCGACGCTGCTTCACGCAATGGGCCGGCAGGTAAACAATATCCATTGCCCAAACCACGATAACCATCGACCAAAGCAATCTCGAAGTCTCGAGCCAGCGCATGGTGCTGTAATCCGTCATCGCTTAAAACGACATCGATTGCTTCCCCCTCAAGCAAACATTCGAGGGCCGCATTTCGATCCGCACAAACCACGACAGGACAGGCTGCCCTGCGAGCAATAAGCACGGCTTCATCGCCAACAATCGCCGGATCGCTATCTGCATAGACCCACGCTGGAGATCCATTTTTTGCCCCAAGGTATCCGCGTGAAATCACGCCCACGCTGTAACCGCGCTCGCGCAATTCACGAGTTAACCAGATAATCATTGGAGTTTTGCCCGTTCCGCCTATTGTGATATTGCCGACGACTATTACGGGCACTTCGAATTTCTGCCGGGCTCGCAACCGCCATTTCCGGTGCAACCAAAACAACAAGCGATACAGCCAACTAATCGGAAGCAAAACAATCGCTAACGGATTGCTTCCATACCAAATTGATTCAAACAGTCTGGAAAGGCGTCGTCGCACTGAGGGTCTTAGCTCGCAAACTGCATCCGGTACAAGGCCGAATAGCGACCATCCAAAGCCAGCAATTCCGTATGAGTTCCCGACTCAACTATCGCGCCATTGTCCAAGACCACGATGCGATCAGCCTTTTCTATGGTGGAAAGCCTGTGGGCAACAACTAGTGTTGTCCGATTCTCGATGAGCTTATCGAGCGCCAACTGTATATGCCGCTCGGAAGCCGAATCCAGCGCTGAAGTAGCCTCATCCAAGATTAATACTGGCGCGTCCTTCAACAACGCTCGCGCGATAGCAATGCGTTGTCGTTGTCCGCCCGAGACCAAGGCACCTCGTTCCCCAACCGAAGTATCTAAACCGTCAGGGAGTTCATTGGCAAACTCAAGCACATGCGCAGCACCAGCTGCTCGCTCGATTGCCTCGCGTGGCGCGTTGCGCAAAGCACCGTAAGCGATATTGTTGGCAATGGAATCATCAAATAGAACGATATCCTGACTGACAAGTGCTATCTGCCGCCGCAACTCTGCCAATTGATAGTCGCGAATATCTATTCCATCAAGTTTGATCGAACCTGAGTCAATATCGTAAAACCTCGGCAGCAAACTCACGAGCGATGATTTGCCGCTGCCCGACTGCCCAACGAAAGCCACCGTTGAACCTGACTCGATTTCCAAATTGATATCATGCAGCACTCGGCCTTTTTCGGCATCGTAGCCAAATGACACATTACTGAAGACGATGTTCCCGGCTGCGCGTTCACACCGCACATTGCCGGTGTCTTTCTCAATATCGAGATCCATTACTTCGAACACGCTTGTTGCAGCGGCGACGCCGCGCTGAATAATTGCATTAATATTTATCAGACGGCGCAACGGCGCCAGCAGCTGCGCAAGCGCGAAAATAAAAGCCATGAATATAGCCGTGGTGATGGCCGTGCCCAGCCAATCGGTAAATGCGACATACACAATCGCCGTAACACCCAACGCTACAACAAACTGAGTCAGCGCTTCTCCGGCAGAGCGAATCGCGGATAACCGAACGTTTAATCTGAAATTCTGATAGTTAGAAGCGCCGAAATTGAGCGATTCTTGATGCTCACCCTGAAACAGCTTAACTATTCTGTGACCGGACAATGACTGCTCCGCCACCCTGGTTACGTCGCCCATAGAGCCTTGAATGCGCGAACTGTAGCGCCTAAATGCTTTACTCAAGTAGCCAACTAGCACAACCACCGCTGGAGCGACCATACCGACCAGCAACGTAAGCTGCCAGCTTAGATACAGCATGACGGCAATGAGCCATAGTATGGTCAATGAGTCCTTGATCAAAACAACGATGGCGCTGGATATTGCCTCGGCAACTTGTTCAGTGTTGTAAGTCAGCTTCGACAGCAGCTCTCCGGTAGAGCTCGAATCGAAAAAACGTGCTGGCATCTGCAGGTATCGCTCAAATAATTTCCCGCGCAAATCCCTCACGACGGATCGACCGACCCAACTCAGAAAATAGACCGTGACAAAATCCATGCATAGCCGAACGGCCGATACGACCAAGATCAACAATGGAATCTGATCGGCCCAAGGCTTTACGTCCGGGCTATTACTGAGCCTTGCGCCGATCTGCTCCATCACCAGCGGTAATGCGGCGTCTGCGGCAGCATGAATGACCGCAGCGACGAGAGCGACAGAAATCAGTTTTACATGCGGGCGAACATAGCCCAGCAATCGCCTGTACACGAGGGCGACTTCGGATGTGAGAATCGACAACATGGATGCTAGCCGTCCGGCGCAGTTACCGCAGCAATATTGACTTCAGTAAACCCTAACTGCCCAATAACCTCTGTCGCGGTTACAAATGACTGCAACGTTGATTGCGCATCGCCACGAACGGATACGGGAATATCGCGGCGTTCGCCTGCTAATTGCTCAATGGCCGTCCGTAACGTACTTCGGTCATTGTTTACAAGAGGCCTGCCGTTGACGAGGTAATTGCCATTTTGCGTAATTGCAATTTCGAGCGAGTCTTCAACGACGGATATTTCTGATTCCAGATCAGCTTCTGGCAGACGCAGATTTATCTCTGCCTCGCGAACAAAGCTCGTAGATACCATGAAGAAAACGAGCAAAAGCAACACGACGTCGATTAACGACGTCAGGTTGACTTCAGGCGCTTCTCTGTCGCGCGTCTGCAGCTTCATTCTTTTGGGTTACCGCCTTGAGGTCGCCGTCGGGTGAGTCGCCAACACCTTCAAGAAACTTCATTGCTTCCTTTTCCATATTAACGACCAATTCATCGATTCTGCCACGCAGATAACGGTATCCAATCAGGGCTGGGATCGCGACCGACAATCCCGCAGCCGTGGTGATAAGCGCCTCGGAAATCCCGCCCGCAAGCACACCTGGATTGCCGACACCGTTGGCCGTAATGGCCGCGAAAACTTTTATCATTCCAATGACAGTACCCAGCAGCCCAAGCAAAGGCGTAATGGCTGCGATGGTACCCAATGGGTTCAGATAGCGCTCAAGTTCATGCACAACATGACGACCACTGTCTTCAATGCTTTGCTTAATGACCTCACGCTCCGCGTGCCGACTCGCAAGCCCAGCGGCGAGCAATTGGCCCAATGGAGAACTCTCATGAAGCTTCTGCAGGTGATCGGGGCTGATGGTGCGATATCCGAGCCAATGCGACACCTGGTCAGTGAGCTCATTCGGCAGGACTCTTTTATGCTGCAGCGTCCACAGACGCTCGAGAATTATTGCGGCCGCCACAACGGAGCACAATATTATCGGCAACATGAGCCAACCGCCCGCTTGCACGATTTCCAGCATGATTGTTCCAGCAATCCCCGATAACCGGCTCGAACTATAGCGTGCTGGACGCCGATTCTCCAGGATACAGGGCAGCATTATTATGCCAATAACGCCGCCGCAGCTCGCGCTCAAGCTGTGCTTGCATAATGGCTCCTCCCAGCACGAGCCGAATGGCGCCAAGCTCCCCCGTTACCAAGACCTTCGCGCCGCCGTTTTGCCATCGGGCGACGACCGTTTCTGCCGGAAATCCCCAGCGGTTGCGGTACCCGGCCGAGACAACTGCTATCTCGGGGCTTACCGAATTGACAAATGACGCGCTTGATGAGGTTGCACTGCCGTGATGCGGAACGACTACGACGTCGGCACGAATGTTCGCACCACTGACAACAGCTGCCTCACCCCGAACCTCGATATCTCCTGTAAGGAGCGCAACCTGGTTTGCTGTGACAATCTTTAAAACGCAAGAGCCATCGTTGTCGGATCCGACAAACTCTCGGTTCGGATGCACAATTTCAAATTCGACACCGTCCCACTGCCATTTGGTGCCTGCGACACAAGGTCTCCCGCCGAAATCCAGGACGTCCGAGCCATGCAGCACACTCGCATTCGAATACGCAGACAATACTGCACCGGCACCGCCGCTATGATCGTTATCAGAGTGACTCACCACCAGCATGTCCAAACGATCCCTGCGCGCCAACTGTGGCACAACGAGCGCATCGCCAACGTCGAAACCCGTGATGCTCGAAGCTCCCGCGTCATACAGCAAAACATGGGCAGCCGTTTCGACCACGACCGCCAGCCCATGGCCCACGTCTAGCACGGTCATAGTGGCATAGCCATGCGGCGGCTCTTGGCCGTTCGGAATCAAAACGGCCAACAGACTGCATGCGCTCACGAGGCGCAGCCGCCCACCATGCCAGGACTGAGCCAGCACTGCGCCGAGCGTTGCAATAACAACCGCAGCTACTGAAACGCCGACCAAGTCGACAGATGCCCATGCCGGTGATGCGGCCCAATTCAGCGCAGCGATCGCTTGAGATGCAATCCACTGTGCTACAGCCATTGGCAGGTTGCCGAATGACCAAAACGATGCGGTGAAGGCAGCGATGAGCACGAGCGGCACGAGTACAAAACTGAACAGCGGAATCGCGAAAAAGTTGACCAGCACGGCCACCACAGAAAAGCCACCAAAAAACATCACCGTGACAGGTAACAGCGCCACTGTAATTTGCATCTGTATCCGGGCCATTGCCGCCAGTCGGCTGCGAATTGATTTGGCGATGTTGCCATGCTGTTTCACCGCGCCTGCCAGCAACAAAACGCCAACGGCGCCAAAGGACATCCAAAACGATGCCGTGAGCGTCGCTAATGGGTCAATACAAACGATTGCGAGACCGCTGAGCGCCAGCGTATGCAACGCATTGACAGATCGCCGCGACATGACGACACCTGCCAAAAACGCCAGCATCAGGAAAGCCCGCTGGGTCGGTAAGGCAAACCCAGCACAAGCAGCATAGACAAATGCAACTGACAGACTCGCGACCGTCGCACACTCCAGGTGCAACTCGGCGACCCAGGCCGAACTGCGCAGCGCGAGCCGGCTAACCAACCAGTAAACAAAGCCGGCCAGCAAACCGATGTGCAAGCCAGAGATGGCTACCAAATGACTAGTGCCAGTCCGCCGAAAAACTGCCCAATCCTCATCGGTGAAGCCGGACCGTTCGCCAATCGACAAAGCCGCCATGAGCGCCCGTGGCCGTGGTTTATTCACGGTGTCCTGCAGTCGGTTCAACATGCTTGCCCGCCATCGCAACACACGCGCTGACAATGATGGATGATCCGACGGTTCAGATTGCAATTCGCGAACATAACCCGTCGCGATATAGCCATTTACGAACAACCATCTTTCATAGTCAAAGCCACCCGGATTCATCAAACCGTGTGGCTGGCGAAGACGGACGGTTAAGCGGAGCTGCTGCCCCGGACGCGGTGGAACTTGGACGTTATACCAGCTCAAGCGCAGCCGCGAACCAGCAACAGACATTGCTGGCATCTCGTCGACTCGCAAGGAAAACCGCGTTCTTCGAGCGTCGACTTGCGGGAAGTCGTCAACCCATCCGCTGACTTGGAAGTCCTGGCCGTCGAGTGTCAACGGTAGCCGTTTCGAGAGCTCCGCTGCAGCGTGGCCCGCCGT
This sequence comes from Rhodospirillales bacterium, assembly GCA_024640665.1. Classification (GTDB taxonomy): domain Bacteria; phylum Pseudomonadota; class Gammaproteobacteria; order Steroidobacterales; family Rariloculaceae; genus JAHEEO01. The sequence goes on from JAHEEO010000031.1 coordinate 13,387, forward strand.
CCACCAAAATACGACAAAGCCAGCAACGGGGTACAGCGAGCGCGATACCCGCGTTATGAACGCGCAGGCTACTGCTATGGCGGCGACGGTCAAGTTGCTGGGCAAAGCTGGCAGCTGGTGCATGAGCACATTGCCGGTAATGCCGGCGCAACTCAGCCAAAGCAGGCTGGGACGCGTCAGGCGCGCGCTTTGCCAGTAATAGCTTAGGTTTCTATCAATTGCCCATCCTCGAGCTCAATCACGCGATCCATGCGTGACGCCAATTCCATATCATGGGTAACGACGACGAGGCAGGTACCGAACTGGGCATTGCACTGCAACAGCAACTCAAAAATGCGCTCGCCAGTCTTGCGATCCAGGTTGCCGGTAGGCTCATCCGCCAGCACAGCTGCTGGCCGCGTAATGAGCGCTCTCGCAATCGCCGTTCGCTGACGCTCGCCGCCCGAAAGTTGGCCTGGTCGATGCTGCGTACGCTCCGCCAGTCCGACTTGCTCTAGCAATGCCATGGCAGCAGCTTCTGCAGTTGCAGGCTTTTCACCGCGCACAAGCAACGGCATAGCAACGTTTTCCAGCGCCGAGAACTCCGGCAGCAAATGGTGGAATTGATAAACAAAGCCGAGTGCCCGATTGCGCAGGCGGCCTCGTGCCGCGTCATTCATTTCGCTAATCTTTTCGCCGCCGACTAAGACCTCGCCTTCGCTCGGTGCGTCGAGACCGCCGAGCAACTGCAATAGCGTTGTCTTGCCAGAACCCGAAGCACCAACGATCGCAACCCGCTCCCCCGCTTGAATGGCGAAGTTGATTCCTTTCAGCACCTGCAATGAACGTCCGCCCTCGATAAAAGCCTTGCTGAGGTTGCGCGCTTCCAAAACGGTTGGCATCGAACTATTCATTTCGAAGCGCCTCGGCGGGTGGCTGCCGTGCGGCCGTTACAGCGGGATAAACAGTGGCCAGGATGGCGAGCGCTAATGCGAGCAAGCCGATTTGCGCGACTTCAAGCGAATCGACACGGGATGGTAGCTCCGAAATCAAGTAGGCCTCCCCTGAAAAGAGCTCAGTCCCCAGAATTTTCTCGAGCAACGCCACAATACGCCCCAGATTTACCGCCACCAATACTCCGAAGGCAACACCAGACGACACGCCGACAACGCCGATGATTGACCCTTGCGCTGCGAACAAGCCGAGAATACTGCGAGCCGAAGCACCGAAACTGCGCAGGATTGCAATGTCGCCTCGCTTTTCTCTGACGACCATGACCAATGTAGACACAATATTAAAGACCGCCACACAAATCACCATCGAAAGAATAATTGCCAGAATGACCTTGCTGATTTGTATGGATCGAAAAAATGCTGCGTGCTGGCGCGACCAATCGCTGACATAAAAGCCACCGCCGAGCTCTCGCGCCAGAGCCGTTGCAGTGCTGCCAGCGCTGTAGATATCGCTAACGCTCAACCGTAATCCGGAGGCTCTACCTGCAGTGCGATAAAGGCGACTGGCATCTGCAATGCTGGTAAACACCATGCCGCGATCGTATTCATACATGCCGGAATCGAAAATTCCGCCGATGGTAAATGCACGCTGTCGAGGAATTGCCCCGAAAGGCGTCATGCTTGCCTGCGCCAAAAACACCACGACTTGATCGCCAACTGACACTTCGAGCTGATTGGCCAAGCGCACCCCAATCAGAATTGCATACGTACCGGCCTGCAAGCTTTCCACGGCACCGTTGACCATGAACGATTCTATTGCAGACACCTGGGACTCCAATACGGGATCGATACCCCTTAGGGATATACCCGCCAATGTGTCATTCGCGAAAATCATGCCCTGGCCTTCAACATATGGCGCTGCAGCATCGATATCGGCGCGCTGCAACGCGGCCTCCCGGGTTGCATTCCAATCTTCGAGCGGACCGCTGAAACCGCTAATTGTCGCGTCAGCCACCATGCCGAGCGTGCGTTGCTGCAATTCAAAGAAAAACCCGTTAGTCACCGACAGAACGATAATTAGTACCGCAACTGCCAACGCAATGCCTATCGTAGAAACTGCGGATATGAACGAAATAAAGCTATTCCTACTCCGCGCACGCAAGTAACGCACGGCTATTGCAAGTTGATAGGGTTGGTGCATGCTAGTCGTAGCGCAGTGCTTCAGCAGGTGCAACGCGGGCGGCACGGCGCGAGGGAAAGAAAGTCGCCGCCAGCGCGATGACAATCGCAAAAAAACAAATGCCCGCAACATCTGCCGCGTGCAATTCGGAAGGGATTTGTGTCACGTAATAAACATCACCGGGCATGATCTGAAAACCAAAGGTACTCTCCAACCACGGCACGATAGTCTCAACATTCAGCGCCAAGAAAGTTCCCAGCAATCCGCCAAGTACAGTGCCTGCAGCACCAAGCACCGCACCCTGAAAAATAAAGATACTCGCTACGCGTCCCGGCTCGAGCCCAAGTGTTCGCAAAATTGCGATGTCGGCGTTCTTTTCGTTCACCACCATCATTAGTGAAGCAACAATGTTGAAGGCCGCGACAGCTACGATGAGCATGAGAATTACCGTCATCATTACCTTCTCGATCTTGATTGCGCGGAAATGGCTGCGATGCTCTTCACTCCAGTCCGAATAAAGCCAGCCCGCAAGCTTCGGGTCGGCCATCACTCGGGCCCGCAGTGCGGAGATATTCAATGGCTCGCTGACCCTCAGCGCTAAAGATCGGGCGGCATCTCCCTGCTCTGCAAGCCGAGCAGCCGCCTCGATATTGATTAACGCCAAACCTGCATCATGCTCGGCGATGCCGGCCGAAAATATGCCGACGATCGTCAGCGGCACCAGGCTCGGACGAGGTTGTCCGTTTACGACCCGGGCATGCAGCAACGTGATCTTGTCGCCGACGCTCAGCGCCAGATTGAGTGCCAAGGCACGGCCGACGACAATGCCGTCCGCAACTCGCTCGAGCGCACTGAACGAGCCTTCGGCCATGAGCTCCGATACTGATGAGATTTGTTGCTCAAGGACTGGATCGACGCCGCGTACGAGCGCCGGGTATAACCGAGAGCCCACAGCCAGCATGCCTTCGATCGTTATGAATGGTGCTACACCTGTGACACCAGGGAACTCGGCCAAATAGTCTGATGCCGCGTCGATATCCAGTCGATCGGACTGACCAGCTCGGAAACTGGCGTGCGCGCTGAGACTCAATAACCGATTCCTGGCCTCCGTCTCGAGCCCGTTCATGACAGACAAAATGACAATCAACGCAGCTACGCCGAGCCCTATACCCAGCAAGGAGGCCCCGCTCATAAAAGACACCAGCCCGCGTCTGCGCCTTGACCAGACGTAGCGTAAGCCGACATAACACTCGAGCGGGCGAAACATGGCAGGCATTAAACCATATGCCAGCTGAGGCAGAGAATCAGATACGCAAAGGCCGACCGCAGCCCCGAATGTGATCCAAGCCACAAAATAGAGCATCGTTGTCGGTCTAGTCTTGGCCCAATGCTATATTTGGATGCAACCATAGGAAAACACAGGCCAGAGACGCCATGAGAAAACTCTGTTTGCTGCTAGCATTGTTTGCAGTCGGTTCGGCTACCGCCGATACGCTGCTGCTGGAAGGTATTGCGGCTAACGCCATGTCAGCTTCTGAGCGCCCGCAACGCGGCATGAGCAAAGCAAATGTGGAAACACGCTTCGGCATGCCAACAGCGCGCATCTCAGCCGTGGGCACCCCGCCAATCAGTCGCTGGGAATATCCGGCATTCGTGGTCTATTTCGAATATGACCACGTTGTGCATGCGGCCGTTCGACGCTAAGCCCAACTAGCGTCCGCGGACCAAACGAGCCTATGAAGGTCAAAGCTATGTGATAATGCGCGCTTTGCGCAGAGCCTGGGCGATTGTAGATCCAGGTTTTGTTGCTATTGCCGCATGACCACAAGAAATCAGGATACAGCCAGCACGATTTTCTCGCTGCCGCTGCCGACATCCAGTCACAAACACGTCCATTGGGGCCGGCTCCAAGGCTCCAGTATCAGCCTTGCGATCGCGGATACTCTGCGCCGGATTGAAACGCCCGTATGCGTCCTGGCCGCGACTGCGCATGAAGCCGACAAAATTGAACGCGAGATCAGCTTCTTCAATCCGCAGCACACGGTGCATCGCTTTCCAGACTACGAAACGCTGCCTTATGAGCCCATATCACCTCCGCAGGAGCTGCTTGCTGAAAGGTTGACCATCCTAAATGCGCTCGCTAAGGGTGAACCGATCACGGTTGTCGCAACTTGCGATGCATTCCTGAATCGTCTACCACCGCCAGCATTCGTACTCAGCCGAGCTCTGCAGCTTGCAACCGGCCAGCAGCTGGATAGAGACGCCACGCTGAGGCAGCTGACCGACCATGGGTATCTGTGCGTCGAAAGAGTAGCCACGCCC
>JAHEEO010000032.1:0-3801 GCA_024640665.1 Rhodospirillales bacterium
GGGGTCAGCCGGAATACGAGCAAGCCTTTGCGGAATATGCTGGCGCGATTGGGGAGTCGGCGCGCCGGACTGTCGGTGCGTCGAATAACGTCACTGTGCTGTCTGGCGAACAAGCGAGCCGAGAGAGTTTCGAGCAGGCGCTGACTGACCTGGCGGACGCTGCCGGCGCCGCGGATAGCATTGCGGTGATGTTGCTCGGGCACGGTAGCTACGATGGCGAGGAATACAAGTTCAATCTGCCGGGCCGCGACATGACCGGTGCCGAAATCAAGGCGCTGCTCGACCTGCTGCCGGCCGAAAATCAACTTATCGTTAATGCTACGAGTGCAAGCGGCGCGGTTGCGGAGGAATGGGCCGCACAGGGGCGGACGCTGATCACGGCAACCCGCAGCGGGGCGGAACGCAACGCAACTCGATTCGCCAAGTATTGGGCGGAGGCCTTGTCGTCCGATGCCGCCGATCTCAACAAGAACGGGATCGTTACGGCCCAAGAGGCGTTTGATTTCACCGCGCGAAGTGTCGCTGATAGCTATGAAGAGAATGACGCGCTGGCCACCGAGCATCCGCAGCTTGTCGGTGACGGTGCAGATCGCTTCAACGCGGCCCGCCTGGTCGCTCGAGTAGTCGCGACCCCGGAACAGCGCGAATTGACAGCGCAGCTGGAAGTGCTCGAAGAAGCAATAGCGCAGCTGCGCACGCGCCGTGACGAAATGCCCAGCGACCAATACTTGAGTGAGCTGCAAGTGTTGCTCGTTGAATTGGCAACCGTGCAGCGTCAGCTCGATGCGACAACGGCCCAGTGATCGAATGCGCAGTTTAGTTTTCATCGCGCTGTCCGTTGCTTGTAGCAGCGGCGCCAGGGCATTTGATATCGAATACGCACTCGATCGGCCGGCGCAACTCAAGGCCTGTGATGCCGAGCTATATGCCGGCAACACGACGCCGGCGCGAAATTGTTTTCTGCAATTGGTCAACGAAGATGATGACGCCCGCATTAAGGCCGATGCCTCGCGAGCGCTGGGTGAAATTCGGGCTGCCAACAGCTATTTCCAAGCCGCGATCAGCAGCTTTCCGGAAGATCCGCAGTTGCGAACTCGCTGGGGCGAATTATTCCGCGCAAGCCATCAAAACAATGAGGCGGTCAAGCTGTTTCAAGAGGCGCTTGAAATAGACTCAGACTACCGACCGGCCATGCGGGGCCTGGTCAAGATTGCTGCCCAGGGTTTCAGTGAGCAGGCCAACGAATGGCTGGACGAAATCCTGGCAATTGATGCAGCGGACATCGAGGCGCATACGTTGCGAGCTCGCATGCTGCTCGAAGATGGTGCGATCGATGCGGCGGAGGCCGTGCTTCAAGACGCGCTCAAATTGGTTCAGGAAAGCGGTACGACGCCGTTGGAAGTTTATGCTCTTTTTGCATCGGTCGATTTGCTGCGCGGAATAACCGACAGTGATTGGACGAAGCGGGCACTGGAGCTCAACCCAAACTATGGCGAGACGTTCGCGACACCCGCGCACTTTTACATTATTACGCGGCGTTATCGTGAAGCCGTAGATTTGCTGCAGCGCGCCGTCGAAGTCGAACCAAGCCTCTATTCGGCCCATTCCGAATTGGGGATCAATCTTCTGCGCGACAATCGCGTTGCCGAAGCCACCGCGCATCTGCAGATCGCCTACGCGGGTGATCCATTTAGTACGCAAGTAGTGAACACGCTGCGACTGCTGGACAGTCTCGACAATTTCACTTTTACAGCGCACGGTGAGATGGAAATCGACGGCGTGATCGTGCCGCAGGTTTACCTAAGGCTCCATAATGACGAGACAGACGTGCTTGAGCCCTATGCGCTCGAACTGATCTACGCCAGCATTGAAACTTTCTCGCAGCGATACGATTTTGCGCTCGAAGAGCCGGTGATTGTCGAGCTGTATCCGGAACACGATGACTTTGCTGTACGTACGGCTGGGCTTCCTGGGATCGGTCTGCTGGGCGTTACCTTCGGCTATCTGGTCGCTATGGACAGCCCCACCGGTAGAGGGCTCGGTGAGTTTCATTGGGGCACGACACTGTGGCATGAAATGGCCCATATTTTCACGCTCGAAGCAACCGACCACCTCGTGCCGAGATGGTTCAGTGAAGGGGTTTCCGTTCACGAGGAATGGAGTACCGGGCCACTGCCCGGTCGGCATATGTCGCTTTCCTTTTTTGAAGCGCTGGCGGAAGAAAAGCTATTGCCCATCGCGGAACTCGATCGGGGGTTTATTCGTCCCACCTATCCAGCGCAGATCATCGTCTCTTATATGCAGGCTGGGTTGATCTGCAATTTTATTTCCGCAACTTGGGGTCAAGACCGTTTAGCGGCGATGTTGCATGCGTTCACAGATGGCGCAACCACACCAGAAGCATTAATGGTGGCAACCGGAATCTCGGCAACGGAGTTTGACTCGCAGTTCAATGAATTTGTCGAAGCCGAGTTCGCTGCGGTCGTCAGCAATCTGCACAGCTGGCGGGCCGCGCAAGAAAAGGCACAAGACGCGGCGCAAAACCAGAACTGGCAAGCGGCAATTGAGGCAGCCGACGAAGCGATCGAAAAATTTCCGGCCTATGTAGACGAAGGCAGCGCTTATATAGTCAAAGCCCGATCGCAGCGAGAGCTGGACCAGGAAGATGCTGCTTTCATGACGCTCGAAACATACTATGAATTGGGCGGCTATGATCCTCAGGCCCTTTACCAGCTCGCTGACTGGAAGTACGCAGCGGGCGATACCATGGCGTCCGTCGATCTGCTGCGTGCGGTTACGCTTGTCGCGCCCATTCAAGAGCAGCTGCACTCGGACTATGGCGACCGGCTGAGCGAACTTGGCCGCAAGCAAGAGGCATTGCGGGAATACGAGTCCCTGTTGGCTATGGAGCCCCACGATCAGGCCTCGGTTCATTTTCGACTCGCACAGGTTTATTTGGATCTGGATCAGGCCGAACGAAGTCGCGAACATTTATTGTATGCTCTAGAAATCGCGCCCCACTACCGTGAGGCGCAAGACATGTTATTGGAGACGCTACGTTGAGTAACGAAACGACTAGTCAGTTTGAAACCGAAGAAACGCGCGAGTTGCTCAAGTCGTTTCATTCGTCGTTTGACGAAATCCGTTCCCAGGTTCGCCGAGTAATCGTGGGCCAAGATGAGGTTGTCGACCATTTGCTGCTGACGCTGCTGGTGGGCGGGCACTGTCTAATCACCGGTATGCCGGGTACTGCCAAGACGCTGTTGGTCAGAACGCTGGCCTCGGCTTTGGGGCTCTCGTTTAAGCGTATTCAGTTTACGCCCGATCTGATGCCTACCGATATTACCGGCACGGATATCATTGAAGAAGACATTACAACGGGCCATCGAAAGTGGACATTCGTGCCGGGGCCAATATTTGCCAATGTTTTGCTGGCTGACGAAATCAACCGCACGCCGCCCAAGACTCAGTCTGCATTGCTCGAGGCTATGCAGGAGTTTTCTGCAACCGTGCGCGGCAAGCAGCATAACATCGAGCGACCGTTCTTCGTCTTGGCAACGCAAAACCCAATCGAACTCGAAGGTACGTACCCGTTGCCAGAAGCGCAGCTCGACAGATTCTTGTTTAATGTGGTGCTGGACTACCTCAGTGACGACGATGAACTCGAAGTCGTCACCCGGTATACCAATCGCGTGGATATTCCGGCAGTCGAATCCTGCACCACACCCGAACAGATAATCCAATTCCAGAAGCTCGTCCGGCAGGTGCCAGTCGCCGAGTCCGTTAACCGCTACGCAGTGA
>JAHEEO010000032.1:3811-9908 GCA_024640665.1 Rhodospirillales bacterium
CGAGCCACGAGACCGGAAGATCCGCAAGCGCCCGAAGTCGTGAAACGCTACATTCAATTTGGCGCCAGCGTTCGCGCAACCATGTTTATTACATTGGCTGCCAAGGCCAAAGCGCTGATGTCCGGCCGTTACCATGTGACCCGTGACGATGTTTCTGCACTCGCATTGCCCGTGCTGCGCCATCGTGTGCTGGCAAACTATTTCGCAGAATCCGACGGCATGGATGTCGATAAGATCCTGCTGCAGTTGCTGGATGGCATGCGTACCTCGTCGGCTGCCGCATAAAGGGCATTTCAAATTGTTTTGCCGCACTCAGATCGCCCACTTGCCAGTGCAGCCTGGGCGTAGTTTGTGAGCACGGCGCAGCCGCGTGATCTGCTTAAACCCGAGGTGCTTGCCGAGCTCGGTAATCTCGATTTGATCGCCCGCGCCGTGGCGGAGGGGTTTCTCACCGGCTTGCACCGCTCGCCATTTTTCGGCTTCAGCCAAGAGTTTGCCGAGTACCGTGCCTATTCTGAAGGTGACGATCCGCGTTTCATCGACTGGAACGTATACGCGCGCACTGACCGGACCTACATCAAGCGCTTTATCGGAGAAACCAATACGCGGTTGGAAATTCTGCTCGATGCCAGTGCTTCGATGGGCTATTCATCCGGAGGTGCCGTTACAAAGCTGCAGTATGGGAAGTACCTTGCCGCGACATTGGCTTACCTTGCTTCGCGACAGCACGACGCGGTCGGTTTGATGGTATTCGACGAGCAGGTCAAAGAGCATCGACCGTCTTCTTCGCGACCTGGGCATCTGCAAAGCGTGTTGCATGCCATTGATCGGGCCACGCCTGGCACCGGCACCGAATTCAATGCGCCGTTCGAGCGGTTCCGCGAGTACCAAAAAGGCCGCGGTCTGGTCGCGGTAATCTCTGATTTTTATTTCGATCCTGATGCGATGCTGGAAGCAGTTCGGCCATTGGCATATCAGGGTCAAGATGTTTTGCTGTTGCAGGTGCTTGATCAACAAGAACTCGAACCCGAGTTGCGCGAATCCGCTTTGATGGAGGATATGGAAACCCACGAACGCATGGAGGTTTCTCCGACGTTCATGCACGCACGTTATCGTGAGCGCATTCGCGGCCATATCGACGCACTTGAGAAATCAGCCATGCGGGCAGGTGCAGACTATTTTCTGTGCAATACGCGCGATTCTCTGGGCGACGCGTTGCGGCGCTATTTTACTTTCAGGCAGCGGCGAGGTTGAGGTGGTGAACACGAGTTTGGAAGACTGCCGATGACGTTGTTCGCACCCTTGTTCCTGCTCGGTTTGATCGCGATCGGCCTGCCGATCTGGCTGCATCGGCTTTCGTCAGAAAACCCCAACAAGCAAGCTTTCAGTTCGCTGATGTTCTTGGAGCCGGGCGAGCCGCGACGTGTGCTCGCAAAGAATCTGCAGTACTTATTGTTATTGGCCTTGAGAATTGGTTTCTTGAGTCTGCTTGTGCTGGCCTTCACCGGGCCCGCGTGTTTTCGTACGCCTACTGCAGCAGGCGGCAACGGCGCAGCGTTGCATCTCGTCGTACTCGATACATCCGCGTCGATGGCCGAAGGCGATCGATGGGCGCGTGCTCAAGACGAGGCAGAAGACATTATCGGCAGCCTGAGCCAGGACGATCTCGCGCAGGTCATCGCAGTCTCCCGCACTGCAGAACTGCTGACACAGCAAACGCGCGACGCGGCCGTATTGCGTGCGGCCATCGATACGGCGGCACCCAGGGCTTTCCGTCTCGATTTTGGTCAGATGATGGGAACGCTGGACGGCGTGCTGCGAAGCGCGGATCTACCGGTCGCCATTCATATCGTCACGGATGCGCAGACGAGCGGTTTGCCGAATCGATTCGCGGATCTTGCACCGGGCGGCCCGGCCTCGCTTGAGATTATCAACGTTGCGGCGTCGACAACGCCCGGCAATTGGGCCATTGAAAGCCTCGGGGGTTCACCGGTGACCGGCGAACTGCTGGCCACTGTGCGCAGCTATGCATCAACCGAAACCACCCAGACAGTGCGCCTCGAGCTCGAGGGCGAACTCATTGAACAGCAGGACGTTGTCATTCCACCTGGCGGATCGGCAGTGGTCGAGTTTGAGCCGCTTGCACTGCGTGCAGGTTCTAATCGCGTCAGCGTCGCATTTTCGCGGAGTGACCCTCTGCCGGCGGACAACACCCGCTTCATTGCCCTGCAGCGACCCGAGCCGCGACCGGTTTTGCTCGTGACCGGCGACTTGCGCGGTCAAGACGCGCTTTTTACCGTCGCGGCGCTGGATACGCTCGAGGCGCTGGTCATCGAGGCTGTGACGGTTGCCCCGGAAGCGTTGAATGAACAGGACCTGGCAGCGCAACATTTTGTTGTCGTTACGGATGCCGGCGCACTGAGCGACGCCCAGGCGACGCAGCTAGCAGATTATGTTCAATCAGGCGGCGTTGTCATGTTAGCGCTTGGCCCGCGTTCGACAGGTCTGGTGCGTGTACCCATCAGCGGCCAAGTCATCGAGCAAAGTGGGCTCGGCGAGCAGGCAGCCTACACCTCGATTGGTATGATCGATGCTGGGCACCCGGCGCTGCGGGGTGTCGAGGCATTACGCGGCGCACGTTATTTCCGCCACATCAATGTCACCCCCGATCCGGCCGATGCGGTGCTTATCGGGCTCGAATCCGGTAACGCATTGTTGCTGGAGCGTGAACTGGGCGCTGGGCGGGTGCTGGTTTACACGTCTACGCTAGACCGGCAGTGGAACGATCTGGTCGTGCAGCCCGCATTTGTGCCGTTTATGTCCGGATTGGCAAACCATATGCTCGGTAGCGCGGGGTTTACCAGCGAGGCGCCGTTGGGCAGCACGCTGGCGGTTCGCGCAATGGGCCTGTTAGGCGGGCAGATATTTGATGCCTCTGGCAATGTGGCGCTTGGTCTTGGCGGAACCGAAGACGTTTTGCTTGATCAGATAGGCTATTACGAGGTCGTGGGTAATGGCGTAGCAAGTTTCATTGCGGTGAATTTCGATACGCGCGAATCTGATTTGACGTCAATGGACAGCGCTGCGATTGAACGCTGGCAACTACTGGGCATTGCGCCGGGCAGTCGGATTGCTGCCGAAACCGTGGGCGGCAATGTGGTGCCAGAGCAGATTCCATTGGGTTGGTGGCTGTTGGCGGCCTTGGTTGGGCTGATAGTCGTGGAAACCTGGGCAGGAAACTGGCATCTTAGGGTGCAGCGAGGAATAGCGTCATGACAGCACAGGCTCAGCTTGAACAGTATCTCACCGGTTTTCGGCAGCGGCTGAAGCGCCTGGTTTTCGCCCGCGGCTCGGCGATTCTCGCGATCACGGCTTTAGTCGTTACGCTAATCGCCGTGTATTTCGGCATGCGTCGTGCCTTCGATCCGAGTTTCGTTTTCGGCGCCCGCGCTGTCTTAGTCGTTGCTTTAGCAGCCATCATAGTCGCGCTGATCGTTATGCCGCTGCGCAGGATTCGCAGCAGCCGCGGCATTAATGACATCGAAAAAAGAGCGCCGGAGTTTGATGGCCGTCTGGAGACCTACGACGGCATGGTGACCACGAGCGATCGCTCACCGTTCTTAGGCTTGTTGGCTGAAGATGCCTTGGCGCTTGCAGCGCGCATTCCGGCGGCGTTGAAAGTGCCGCCAATGCATATCAATGCACCGTTCGTTGTTGCCGCATTGGCAGGGCTGATGTTGCTGGGTGTCGGTTCGGTTGGTCCCGACAATTGGCGTTATGGTGTCCGTCACTTATGGGCGGGCTGGTTGTTCGATGACACGCTGCCGCCACAGCGCATTGCCGTAGAGCCCGGCGACGGAGCGGTGCGGCGGGGCGGCGACTTTACAGTAACGGGTGTTGCGGAAGGGTTCAGCCCGGTATCGATGACGCTTTATGCGCAGCTTCGTGAAGGCCAGGCTTGGCAAAGCACGCTGATGGATAGCGGCGCCGATGACGCCTACGAGTTCACTTTCTTCGCGGTCCGAGAGCCGGTGCGCTACTACGTCGAAGCGGCCGGTATCCGCAGCCAGGAATTCGTCGTGAACGTGGTCGACCTGCCGGCCATTACGAATATTCAGCTGACTTACAACTACCCGGAATGGACCCGGCTCGACGAGCGTGTAGTAGACCCCGGCAACGACATATCTGCCGTAGCCGGCACCGCGGTCACCGTGCAAATAGAAACGGATCGACCGCTCGATACGGCAGTGCTCGAAGCAAACGGCGAAACATTGCCGATGACTATTGCGGGCAACCTCAGTACGGCGACATTGGCAGTAAATGAAGAAGGTGAGTACTTCATCTCGACTTTGTTCGGCGACGACAACGTGCGCCTGTCTGACGACTACTTTATTTCTGTAGTCGAAGACAACGAGCCGGTCGTACGCGTGTTAAAGCCCGGACGTGATTGGCGTTCGAGCAACATCGAAGAGGTTTCTGTCCGTATCGAAGCTACCGACGATTTCGGCCTGGATACCGTCGAATTGCGTTACTCGATCAATGGCAGCGCTTGGCAGGCGGTTGTCGTGCCTGCCGATGGCACGGAGATCAATGCCGACGAGGTGCTGTACCTTGAAGAAATGACGCGGCCTATACGTGAGCGCCGCGCGTCGAGCGCACTAGGCTCGGAAGCCCTGCCGTTGACGCTGGAAAATTTGCGGGCATTGCGCGAAGAAGCCCTTGCAGCCGGCGAAGCGGAGGCAGCCGCAACACCGCAGGCGCCAAGTGGGCTTGAACCTGGCGATCTGATTTCCTACTACGTAGTTGCTGAAGATCGAGAATCCAGCGTCGAAACCGATTTGTTCTTTATCGAAGTGCAGCCGTTCGATCGGCGCTTTTCGCAATCAACCTCAGGCGGCGGTGGCGGTGGTGGTGGCGGCGGTCAGCAGCAGGACGAAATTTCTGCGCGACAAAAAGAAATTCTCGTTGCCACCTGGAATCTGATTCGCGAGCAGGATGAAGACGCCAGTTTTCTGGACGAGCAACAATTGGCGGACAACGCCGCCATGCTATCTGAATTGCAGCAGACGCTGGCGGATCAAGCGCGCACGCTTGCCAGCCGGACTCGGGCTCGGCAGTTAACGAGTGCCGACGAGCGTATAGAACAGTTCGTAGAAAGCCTCGAGCTGGCTGCCGAAGCGATGAGTCCCGCAGTCGAGCAGCTCGCAGAAACCGCGCTTGAAGACGCTGTGCCGTCGGAGCAGGAAGCGCTGCAGCACTTGCTGCGCGCGGAAGCCGTATTTTCGGATATCCAGGTCTCCTTCCAGCAAGGCGGCGGCGGTGGCGGCGGTGGCGGTTTGGCGGGGCGGGATCTCAGCGAGCTGTTCGAACTCGAAATGGACCTGGAAAAGAATCAATACGAGACGGAGTCGCCTGTCGCGTTGGAGCAAGAATCCACCGAGCAAGAAGTCGACGAAGCGATTGCAAAGTTGCAGGAGCTTGCCCGACGACAAGAGAATCTGGCACGCCAGGCGGCGCGGCGTAACGAGCTTACAGAACAAGAACGCTGGCAACAGGAACAACTGCGCCGCGAAACCGAAGAGTTACGGCGCGAACTAGAAGAGTTGCAGCAGCGGGTTGCGCAACAGCAATCACAGCAGCAGGGACAGCAGGGACAGCAGGGACAGCAAGGACAGCAAGGGCAGCAAGGGCAGCAGCAGTCTGGTCAACAGGGCCAACAAGGTCAGACCGCGCAAAATAGCGGCCAAGCCGGCGGTCAGCAGCAAGGCGGCATCTCTGAAAGCGCAATGAACGATCTCAACAACGCGCTCCAGGCGATGAATCGCGCGGCTCAAGGATCACAGGAGATCGATCCAGAGCAGGCACGCCGAGCCATCGAACAAGCGCGCCGCGAACTCGACCAGGCGCTCGAACAGATGACGGCACAACGTCAAACTGAAGCCGACGCGGCCTTTTCCGATTTGGCGGACCGCTCGGAATCCTTATACGAAGAGCAACGCCGCTTAGCTGCCGATTTGCAGCAAGCCCTCGAGCAGGCAGTCGACGATCAAATCGCCGGTGGTAACGCGCGGCGTGGCGGTTTGCCTCGCGAGCAGGC
>JAHEEO010000032.1:9918-17720 GCA_024640665.1 Rhodospirillales bacterium
TTGGCTGCTGATCTGCAGCAAGCGCTCGAGCAGGCTGTCGACGATCAGATTGCCGGCAACGCGCGGCGTGGTGGCTTGCCTCGCGAGCAGGCAGCCGAGCTCAGCAATCGCAAGTCCGATCTGCAGCGGGAGCTCGAGGCGCTCGAAGCAGACATTCAACGCGTAGCTCAGGCGTTCCGGAACCGTACACCCGAAGCAAGCGAAACTTTGTCGGAAAGCTTGTCCGACTTGCAGCAGGCGCAGGCCGGCGCGCGCTTGCAGTATGGTGCGCAGGCCCTGCGGCAAGGCGGCGCGCAGCAGGTTGCAGCTACAGACGCAGTGACGACATCGGCGCTTCGCGACTTACAACGCAGCACGGAAGAGGCGCTGGAACGCGCTCGTGTCGAAGCGGTGGAAGGAGACAGCCGCGAGCTCAATCCAAACGCAGAACTCGTCGCTGAAATTCAGTCCCTGCGTCGTGAACTTGCGACCATTGCGGCTGAAGGCGGTCAACGGGCCGGCGGGCAGCAGCCCGGTGGGCAACAACAAAATGGCCAGCAGCAAGGCGGCCAGCAGCAAGGACAATCCGGCGGTGGCCAACAACCGGGTCAACAAGGCGGCGGGCAGCAGCAAGGCGGTCAGCAGGCCGGCGGGCAGCCAGGCGGGCAGCTCGGTGGCGGTTTTGGCGGAGCCCGGGGCTTTTACGACCCGAATCGCATCGGCGCCTGGGGGCAGTTCAATCCGCAGGCATGGCAAAACCAAGAAGACGTCGAACGCCTGCGGGACCAATTGGGAGATGCCGGCCGCGAGTTGTTAACCGCAACGACGCGTATGCGTGGGGAAGGTGTCACCGAAGAAGAGCTGCGTGCGATGCGAGAACTCGGTGAGGCACTGCGCGGAGGCCTATCCGGCAACCCAGCGTTGGTCGCGCAGGAATTTCAGGCGTTGGTAAACTTGGCCGAACAGCTCGAGTTGCGGCTGCGTGAGGGCGATGGCGCCGAAGAGTCGGTCATTCGAGCTGAAGCTCCTGGCCAATATGCGCCGGGCTATGAAGAAGAAGTTGCCGAGTACTATCGTCGTTTGAGCCGCGGTAACAATTAGCCGTCGAGGTTTGGCGCTGTAGTAACCGGGGCGCGAAGCTTAAGAATCCTCTAGAGTCGCTCCAATGCTGCGCGTTGCCGCGCTGCGCTCCTTATAATTTTCTGTAATGAACAAACCTGCACCTCCGCCCGCAAATGTCACCATTCGTACCCATAACCTGCGACGGCGGTATGAGATGGGTGGCGAAACTATCCACGCACTGCGAGGTGTCGATTTCGAAGTGGAGCGGGGCGAGTACGTTGCCATCATGGGGCCATCGGGTTCGGGCAAATCAACATTGATGAATATGCTCGGCTGTCTCGATACTCCGGACGATGGAGAATACTGGCTCAACGGCCAACTTGTTTCGAAAATGAACGATCGCCAGTTGGCCGCTGTCCGAAATAAAGAAGTAGGCTTTGTGTTTCAGACTTTCAATCTATTGCCGAGGGCGGACGCCTTGCATAATGTCGAGATACCAATGATCTACGCTGGTATGAAGCGCCGCGAGCGGATTGAGCGTGCGCGCAACGCTTTGCAGCGTGTGGGTCTTGGCGAGCGCACGAAGCACCGTCCCAGCGAAATGTCCGGCGGTCAGCGCCAGCGGGTTGCTGTTGCTCGCGCGCTGGTCACGGAGCCCAGCATACTGCTGGCCGACGAGCCGACCGGCAACTTGGACTCAACGACAAGCAACGATATCATGAAATTATTCGAAGAGCTGCACGCAGCAAACCACACAATCCTGCTCGTAACTCATGAAGCGGATATTGCTGCTCACGCAGAACGAACAGTCACGCTGCGAGACGGCACGATCGCCGATGACACACGCAGACCACGTGAGGACGCTCTCCATGCATAAGTTTTTTCTGGGAGTTGCTCTTGCAGCGCTGGCCGGCTGTGAGCAAGGCGCTGAGAGCGTTGCACCGATATACGACGTCGCGCCTATCGAGGTTCGTGATATCGAAGTAACGGTTGAAGCGGCAGGCGTCGTCGAACCGGTAACTACGGTTGAAGTGAAGTCAAAGGCATCCGGAGAAATTCTCGCCGTGCACGCGGATACCGGGGATGTCATCGAAGCGAATACGCTGCTCGTTGAAGTAGACAAACGCACGCCGCGCAACCGTCTGGCAGAAGCCGAAGCTGGGCTGGAGGCCGCTCGTGCGCGGCGTAATATTGCGCAGACGCAGATGTCTCGGGCCGAAACTCTCAACGCATCTGGCACGCTCACCCAGTCAGACTTCGAGCAGACGCAGCTCGAGTTCGCCAATTCGCAAGCGCAAGTGGTCAGCTCGGAAGTGGCGGTAGAGAACGCCCGCATTGCAATGGAGGATACCGAAGTCCGTGCGCCTATTACCGGCACCATCATTGAGAAAGCCGTGGAGCCGGGCATGGTGATCTCGTCACCAACCCAGGACGTCAGCGGCGGCAGCATCCTGATGCAAATGGCAGATCTCACGGCCGTTCAAGTGCGTGCGCTCGTCGATGAAACCGATATTGGCAAGATTCAGCCGGGCATGCTCGCTCGCGTGGTCGTGGCCGCATACCCCAACCAGCCTTTCGATGGCGCGGTCTTGAAGATCGAGCCCCAGGCAATCCTCGAGCAAAACGTCACGCGCTTCGCTGTCATCATCAAGCTGGACAACCTGCGCGGACTATTACGGCCCGGCATGAACGCCGAAGTCGAAATTTCGATTGCCGAAAGCGCAGGTGTTGAGGCTGTGCCGACCGCTGCGCTGCGTGCGGATGAAGACCTGCCGGCTACGGCCGCCATGTTGGGCATGACGGAGTCGGCATTGCTCGCGCAGCTCGATGGCCTTGAGGCGGAAACCGTGACGGCTGCGGGCGATATCAAACCGTCGATAACCCTCGGCGGTCGCAGGACCGAACTCCCTGCAGGCATGGATGCCGATAGAGTCGCGGAATTGATGGCGAAGCGCAGCGGCGGACAAGACCTAAGTGCCGAAGAGCGGGCTTATTTGCAGCCCATCATTCAGCAGATGTTCGCGGGCAGTGGCGGAAGTTCTCGCCGCGGCGCTGGCCGAGGCGGATTTTCAGGTATGGCCAACAACGCGGCGTCGCGTGACAGCACGGTCAGTTATCAGTTTGGTGGAGCGTACTGGGTTATCGCTGTACGCAATGGCGAGACTGTGCCTTTGCGCGTCAGCACGGGACTAACCGATTTGGGTTACACAGAAATCGTGTCTGGCTTGCGGCCGGACGATCAAGTGCTGCTACTGCCGAGTTCCAGCTTGTTCGAGCAGCAAACCCGGCTACAGGCGTTTATTAACGAACGTTTCTCAACGACGCCGTTTCAGCAGCAAAGTGGCGGGAACAGGCGTTTTCCGCGGTAGAATCTATTTGTCTTCAGTCTGTTCATTCAATCACGTTGCAGCCACGCGAACGTAAATTCCAGTTGCCTGGATTCGAGCTTGCCGGCCAAGAGTGGGGGCAACCGGGCGGCCACCCTGTCATCGCCCTGCATGGCTGGCTCGATAATGCGGGTAGCTTTGACCTGTTGGCACCGCTATTGGACGATTGTCATTTGGTGGCACTGGATTCCGCCGGGCATGGCCACAGTGGGCATCGCTCGCCGGATTCCGCCTACAACATTTGGCAGGACGTAGCCGACGTGTTTCTCGTGGCAGATGCATTGCAGTGGTCGAAGTTTTCTTTGTTAGCCCATTCGCGCGGCGGGGCCATCGCGACATTGGCAGCTGGCACTTTCCCTGAACGTGTTGAAAATCTGGTATTGATCGATGGCGGGTTACCGCATTGGGGAAATCCAGCCGATGTTCCGAAGAACCTGGCGAAATCAATCATCGAACAACGTTCGTTCAAATCGCGCCGAGGGCGCGTCTACTCGACCCGTGATGCGGCCATTCTGGAGCGAAGTCGAGGCTTCACCGCGGTGACCATGGCAGCTGCGGAGACGCTTGCGCGGCGCTCGTTAAGGGCCGTCGACGGCGGCTACGTTTGGGATGTCGATCAGCGGCTCAAGGCAGAGTCCGAGCTGCGCCTGACCGTCGAACAAGTCGTCGCTTTCGTCGAGGCCGTGGAAGCGCCAGTGTTGGCATTTTTGTCCAGCGATAGCCCGTTCTCGGGTCGAGAACAGTTCCGTCGCGTGCTGGCCAAGTTCGCGCAGATCGATATCGTGGAGGTTGAGGGCGGGCATCATTGCCATTTAGAAGGGGCCGAAGGGTTTATCGCGGAGCGTATGAAACGCTTTGTGGCTGTCGCCACCTAATATTCGGATTTTCTCCGAATTCCGGCTAACATGCTGGACGCACTCTAGATCTGTTACGTGAGGGGAAGCAATCATGACGCGACGAATAGCCAGCGACTATCGACCGGAAGTTCTGCAGTTATTCGACAAATACGTTCACGGCTTCATTACTCGTCGCGACTTTATTGATCGCGCAGCGGCGTTCACGTTGAGTGCTGCCTCGGCCGCCGCCTTGCTCGAGACGCTAACGCCAGATTTTGCTGCTGGCCAACGCGTAGCTCCAGACGATTCAAGTCTGACAACAGATTTTATTGAATACGATTCACCTGATGGTGCGGGAACCGTGCGCGGCTATCTCGTACGCCGCAAGGATGCGCCTCGTCGCCAGCCCGGCATCGTGGTGATTCATGAGAACCGGGGTCTAAATCCGCACATCGAAGATGTTGCAAGGCGCATTGCATTAGATGGCTACTTGGCATTTGCGCCGGATGCGTTAACGCCGCTTGGCGGCTACCCTGGCACCGAAGACGCAGCCCGCGAACTATTCTCGCAGCTCGATCGCGCTCAGCTGCCCAATGACTTTGTCGCGGCATTCAACTATCTGAAGACGCACCGCAATTGCTCTGGTAATGTCGGCGCCGTTGGATTCTGTTTCGGCGGCAGCATGGTTAATCAACTCGCAGTGCGTTTGCCGGATCTCGGTGCTGGTGTTGCGTTCTATGGCGGTGGTCCCGATCTCGCTGAAGTCAGCAAAATTCGCGCACCGTTGATGCTGCACTATGGCGGGCTCGACGAGCGAGTCAACGCAGGCTGGCCGGACTATGAAAAAGCACTGCGCAGTGCCAGCGTCGACTACACTGCCTACATGTATGAAGGCGCCAACCATGGCTTTAACAACGATACAACGCCGCGTTTCGACGAGGCCTCTGCCGAGCGCGCTTGGCGCCGCACGATGGCATTCTTTGAGCGACACTTGAATTAGCCATGAATACGCAGCGTCTCTTTCTGGCGATTCATTCGGCAACCTGTACACTGCTGAGGTCGAATCCGGCAGGCGTGTGCAAAAAATTCGCCGTGTGAATTGAGCGACTATTCAATATGGTTCGGTCCCTGGCGTTACTCGAAAAATTCTATCTAACTGCGATTATTTTCATCGGGGTTGGATGGATAACCGACGCTACGCGCTTCGTCGGCCTTTCTCTAATTGCTGCCGAGTGGATCGGGCCATTGCTGGGTGTCGCGATCGCCGCGGCTTTTCTGAAATTTCCATACGGCAAGCGCGCCACGGTGTTCGAGGCGGCACTCGGCGTGATCGCGATTGCAGCCTGGGTGTGGATGTCGATCAACTACAACGACTGGATCATCGATATTTCCGGTTATACGCCCAGCAAATTCGTGCCTGCCATTGCCGCGTTGCTGCTGTTGATGGAAGCGCTGCGAAAAGCAGCTGGATTACCGATAACTATTCTCGTCTGGGTGCTGATCTTGTATGGGTTTTTCGGCTACCTTCTGCCTTCACCCTTGCAAGCCGAGCGTATAGCGGCACCGAGCTTCTTGATGTACGTGTATGCGGACACGAACGGCATACCAGGTCTCGTGATGCAAGTCGTTGGAACGCTGGTGCTGGCATTCGTGATCTTGGGTCGACTAATGGAAGTCACCGGAGCGATCAAATTCTTCACAGACCTGGCGCTGAGCGTCATGGGCGATAAGCGCGGCGGCCCAGCCAAAGTTGCCGTTGTCGCATCCAGTATTTTCGGTTCGATCAATGGCACAGCAGTTGGCAATATCATGTCAACGGGCATTGTGACGATTCCGTTGATGAAGCGTTCCGGCTTCAAACCGCATTTCGCAGCGGCTATTGAAGCAGTCGCATCAAATGGCGGACAGCTTGCTCCGCCCGTGATGGGCGCTACGGCATTTCTTATCGCCGAGTTCCTGCAGGTGAGTTATTCGACGGTTGTTCTTTCTGCGCTCGTGCCGGCAGTGCTTTATTACGTGTGTCTGTTTTTGCAAGTGGATGCCATTGCAACCCGTGACGGGCTGCGGGGCATTCCAAAGTCGGAGTTACCTAAGGCCGCCGAGACGCTGCGAACGGGCTGGGTATTTCTGATTCCGCTGATTGCACTCGTGTATCTGTTGTTTGGCCGCGGTTTCGACCCGGCTTATGCAGCAATGGCTTCCGCGCTTGTGCTGCTCGTGCTAATGGTTGTTAGACAGCGCCGCTTTCTTACGCGCCAGGAAATTCATGGGCTTATCGTCGGCGGTGGCGAGAGTATGCTGCCGTTGCTGATGATTGGTGGTGGCGCAGGCGTCGTAATCGGCGTTATGAATATAACCGGGCTCGGTTTTTCGCTTTCAATCATGCTGAGCCAGATTGGCGAGAGCGCGGGCATGTTTGTAATGCTCGCATTAACCGGGCTCATTTCGATAGTGCTCGGCATGGGCATGCCGACAACGGCGATTTACGTTGTTTTGTCGGTGGTATTGGCGCCTGCGCTGATCGAAGTTGGAATTTCTCCGATGGCAGCGCACCTGTTCATATTCTATTTCGGTTTGCTTTCATTTTTGACGCCGCCGGTGGCAATTGCGAGTTTTGTCGCGGCGGGGCTCGCCGGCAGCAATATGTGGACGACGTCGTGGGAAGGCATGAAGCTTGCGACCGTCGCATATGTAATGCCTTTTTTGTGGTGTTACAACGAAGCCTTCCTGTTGGACGGTTCCGTCACAGAGATTGTCTACGTCATCGCAACGGCGCTAATTGCAGTTTTATTGATCGCCGAAGGCTTGCAGCGGCCGTTGGGTCGAGGTGTCGTGCAATTGCTCTGGACGCTTGGATGCTTTGCCGCTGCCGGATTCGTCGGCGGCGCAACAATTTGGTTTGGTTCAGCGTCGGCCATCAACGTCGTCGTTGCGATCGTCGGCATTGCGTTGATCGCGGCAATAAGAATATCGGCCAGGAAAGCGGCTGTGCTCAGTCACTAGAGGAAGCGGAAGATGCGAGTTTACGAAGTAGTTGAAGGAAGCGAGGGTTTTGACGGGCTGAGAAAAGGCGAGCGGGCAAAGCCTGAGCCAGGCCCAAATCAAGTCTTGGTGCGAATGCGCGCGGCAGCGATGAACTACAGAGATCTGGCCATCGTGTTGGGCAAGTATTTTTCCGGCCCTGTCGATCGAAACACAATTCCGCTTTCAGATGGCGCCGGTGAGGTGGAATCTGTCGGTGACGGTGTGACGGCTTTCAAACGCGGTGATCGCGTTGTGGCGACTTTTATGCAGCCCCCCCATCCGCCGATGTTCGGGGCACTCGGGTCCCCGCTTGATGGCGTACTGACCGAATACGCCGTTTTCGATCAGGGCGGGCTATTGCCAATTCCGGATGGCTTGAGTTTCGAAGAAGCAGCAACGCTCCCTTGCGCGGGAGTTACGGCTTGGAACGCTTTGTTTGACGGCAAACAGACTAAACCCGGTGAAACCGTTTTGACTTTAGGTACCGGCGGCGTATCGATATTTGCTTTGCAAA
>JAHEEO010000033.1 GCA_024640665.1 Rhodospirillales bacterium
ACTGTCGTTATGCGCGCCGTTTTAGAAGACTATGTGACTGGTCTGCGTGCCGGACAGTTCTTGCGGGCGCGTATCGTCGCGGCGGCAAATGGTCCGGGCGTGTTTGCCTTGCCTGCTGCTGCAATCGTGCGTGAGGGCAACGAGAATTCTGTGTTCGTGCGCATGCCAGATGGCTTCGTGTTGACAGCGGTGGATACGGTGTCGGACGATGGCGTACGGGCATTCGTTGCTTCGGGCTTGTCCGCCAATACAGAAGTTGCTGTTGGCGGCGTTGCCGCACTCAAGTCTGCGTGGTTTGCGAGCCAGGCGGAGGATGAATGATGAACAAGCTCGTTGGGTTCGCATTGAGCCAGCGTTTGCTGACTCTTCTTCTGGCGATACTGTTGGCTGCGGGCGGCTATCAGGCCTTTCGGCAGTTGCCGATTGACGCATTTCCGGACGTTTCCCCCACGCAGGTGAAGATCATCATCAAGGCGCCAGGCATGACGCCCGAGGAGGTCGAGACTCGCATTACGGCGCCGATAGAAGTCGAACTGCTGGGAATCCCAAATCAAACCATGCTGCGTTCGATATCGAAGTATGCACTGACGGATATCACGCTGGACTTCGCAGAAGGCACCGATATTTATTGGGCGCGGCAGCAGGTTGCCGAGCGACTCAATAGCATTTGGAGCGCGTTGCCGGCGGGCATAGAAGGCGGGATCGCGCCGATGACGACTCCACTCGGTGAAATGTTCATGTTTACCGTTGACGGCGACCTCAGTTTGACGGAACGACGCACGCTGCTCGAGTGGGTGATCCGACCGGCATTACGCACGGTTCCAGGAGTAGCCGACGTTAATGTGCTCGGCGGATACGTGCGCACATTTGAAATCATTCCAGACCCGTTCCAAATGGCGGCGCGCGGCGTTGATTCCGCTATGCTGGAAGAGGCCATTACCGCTAACAACAGCAATGACGGGTCTGGCAGAATCAACGAGGGTGAAGAAACGCTGCTGGTGCGCGCGCAAGGTCGCATCGAGACGCTTGACGATCTGGCAAGTGTCGTTGTGCGTTCGGCCAATGGCATTCCAGTTTCAGTTGCTGATGTTGCCGAAGTTCGAATTGGTTCGGTCACTCGTTATGGCGCCGTTACTCAGAATGGCGAGGATGAGGCGGTTCAGGGTCTGGTATTGGGGCTGCGTGGTGCCAATGCCGGAGATATCGTTGCGGGTACGAAAGCCAAGTTGGATGAAATTCGTGCTGCACTTCCCGACGGGGTTACGATCAACGTATTTTACGATCGCGGGCGCCTGGTCGAGCAGGCGGTCAGCACAGTCGGCCGTGCGCTGACCGAGGCTGTCATCCTTGTGTTCATTCTCCTGGTCCTGTTTCTGGGAGATTTGCGCGCCGCGCTAACGGTCGCGCTGGTTCTGCCGCTCTCTGCACTCGTCACATTCATGTTGATGCGGCAGTTCGGGATGTCTGCCAACCTGATGAGTCTTGGTGGTCTGGCGATTGCTATCGGCATGCTGGTCGATGCAGCTGTCGTTGTCGTCGAGAACATTGCGACACAACTCAGTGAAGGGGAGGAACGAAGTCGCCTCCCGCGTTTGCATGTGATTTACCGAGCGGTGAGTGAGGTCGCCGTGCCGGTTACCTCCGGAATCGGAATAATTATTGTCGTTTTTCTGCCGCTGCTGTCGTTGCAGGGCCTGGAAGGCAAGCTGTTTTCTCCTGTTGCGCTGACAATCAGCTTTGCTCTTGGCGCATCGCTGATTTTGTCTTTAACAGTGATCCCCGTGCTCGCATCCTTCTTGCTGCGCAACGTGTCTCATCAAGAGCCGTGGTTGCCGCGCAAGCTTGGTAACGTTTACGAGCCGGTATTGCACTGGTGTCTTGATCATACGCGTTGGGTTATCGGCGGCGCAGTATTGATGCTCGCGCTCAGTGCGGGCGTATATCCGTTTATAGGCAAGACCTTTATGCCGGAAATGGATGAGGGTGACATCATTGTTCAGCTTGAGAAGCTGCCATCGATCACGCTCGCTCAGTCGGTCAATGTGGACCTGAATGTTGAGCGGGAGATACTAGCGCAAGTGCCGGAAGTGATCCGCATTGTTGCTCGGGTCGGTTCCGATGAGATCGGCATGGATCCAATGGGTCTGAATGAAAGCGACATGTTCATGGTGTTGAAACCGATGCGGGAATGGCGAATGCACACCAAGGTTGAACTGATCGAAGCCATCCGCGAAGTGCTGGATCAGTTTCCGGGTGTCGCCTACGGATTTACGCAACCTATCCAGATGCGCACATCGGAAATGCTGACTGGGGTGCGCGGCGACGTCGCAATAAAACTCTTTGGCAGCGATCTCGGCGAACTCACGGATATATCCGAAGAAGTTGCGACCTTATTGCGATCCATCGAAGGCAGTGAGGATGTCTTTGTCAGTCGCAACGAAGGCGTTCAATACCTCACGCTCGATATTGATCAAGTTGCAGCCGGCCGGTTGGCAATTCATACAGATGATTTGCAGCGCACACTGCGAGCGCAGATCGAAGGCTTGCCGGTCGGTATTGTTCAGGAGGGCATTCGCAGGACACCGCTGCTGATACGGGCAGCCGGCCCCGTTCGAAACTCCGCCGAAGGTCTCGCCGGTCTGCCGCTTTCTGTCGAGGCGGGCGGTTGGCTGCCCGTCAGCGGCGTCGCGTCGCTATCGAGAGTGGAGGGCGTTGTATCTGTCGCACGTGAACGCAGTCAGCGATTTGCTGTTATTCGGACTAATGTGGCTGGCAGGGATCTGGTCGGGTTCGTCGACGAAGCCCGTCAACGCGTGGCTGAATCGGTTGCACTTCCGGCTGGGTATTTTCTGCAGTGGGGCGGGCAGTTTGAGAATCAACAACGCGCTGCAGCACGTCTTAGCGTTGTAATTCCTGTCGCTATCGGCCTGATATTATTATTGTTGTTTTCGACATTCGGCTCGGTTCGCCAAGCGTTACTCGTGCTGGCCAATATTCCCTTTGCCCTGGTTGGCGGCGTATTCGCACTGGCATTGACTGGTGAGTATCTGTCGGTGCCGGCCTCGGTCGGGTTTATTGCATTGCTGGGAATCGCGGTTTTGAATGGCGTGGTGATGGTGACGTACTTTAATCAGCTCGGTGCACAAGGGTTGAGCATGCAGGAAGTTATCCTGGAAGGCGCCAAGCGCAGGCTCCGGCCCGTCTTGATGACGGCGAGTATTGCTGCGTTCGGCTTGGTGCCGCTGCTATTTGCAAGCGGGCCGGGCTCTGAAATTCAGCGCCCGTTGGCGATCGTTGTGATAGGCGGCCTGATTTCCGCAACGCTGCTCACGCTCGTGTTGTTGCCTATTCTCTATCGCCGATTCGGCGTACCGTTGGAGACGCATTGATGTTGACAAGCGAATTTGAGCAGGTACTGATAGTGCTGACGATTCCGCCCGCACTAGAAACTCAGCTTATCGATTGGCTGTTACTAGAAGACGGTGGAACCGGGTTCTCGAGTTGTTCAATCTTTGGGCATAGCTCGAGACACGATCATCTAAGCATTGCCGAGCAGGTTCAGGGGCGCCAGAAGCGAATTCAGTTCCAAGTACAAATCAGTTTCTCGCGCTTGGAAAAATTCATGTCTGAATTGTCCGCGCAGTTTGCCGAGGCGGACCTGCACTATTCGGTGGCCCCATTATTGGCTGGTGGGCATTTGAAAGCCGAATCGCGAGAGTAAGCGGAAGTCTTAGTCCGTTCGCTACTCAATCTCGCGGCAAGGCCTCTGAGCCATTCGGCGAACTCATTGCGAGCTCGCCTATAGCAGTTTCTCGAGTTCCTCTATTTGTCTTAGCAGAATGCCAGCCTGCGCATAAACTTCAGTAGGGAAAATGTGCTTCGGCGTTGGCAGATTGGCTCGGACGCGCGGTGCTTCGAGTTGATAAGCGAATGCCGCAAGATCGGCTGTTACGATCCGAGCGATGTCAAATGCATGCCCGGGTGAGATGTCATCGGGGATGTTCCTTCTCGAACTCAAGCCAGCCACGTGGATGTCCAATTTAGGCGCAACTCGAATCACTGCATCGATGCATTCGGTAAGCCGGCGATAGACATCAAAGGGGCGTTTGTATCCATCGAATGGTGGTGCTTCAGGCACGAGTTCGGCGCCTTCGTGCATCGACAGCAGTGACGCAGCAAAATTTACGGCCGCAGAGATTTCCTCAAATACGTCCGCGTCCGTAATTGGCTCGCGCAGCATCAAATTAAGCTGTCTATTGATATCGATCACGACCAGAAACACGCCAGTAGCAGAGATTCTTGAGCCGAATGGCTCAAATTCCGTTTGTTCTTCTATGCCAATTGTTTGGGCGACATAGCGAATCTGTTCGAGCGCATCTTCGAGCACGGCGTAGACGTCGGCCGGATCAATTCGGCCGGACGGCACCGGCCCTGGCGAGCGCGATGCCGTACCCGCCAACTCTTCTGCAAGCTGATTCGCTTTACGCAGCAAAGATTGAGTTTGAAAATACAGCTCGACATCTGAGACTTCGGAAACAGGCAGCCGAGGGCTGTCGTCATAAGGCCGTCCCATCCGCTCGCGGACCAATTCAAGTTCATCAGCAAGTTGATTCGCCAAGGCATAGGCTTCGGGATTGCCGATTTCTTGTGCTTGACTTCGCGAAACCGGTAATAGCACCATTGCCGTCATCTGGAGGCAGAGCAGCATTGTCAATTTGTGTTTGAACACTTTGATTCTCCCATTACCTAAGTGTGAGTCCAGCTGCCATTGCGCTAGAAACGAAACGTATAACTGTACTTTAGTGTAAGTTCCGAAAAACTCGAATGAAAACTATTGTCACGATCATAATCTTGCAGGTTGTGATTTAGCACTAAGAACGCTTCGCGGCCTGCCCGCGGAATCCAGTGTAATCGGCTGTTTAGGCCGATGGTTTCGGAAACATTATCGTATTGAATGAGGTTGATCCAAGACATTGTGGACGAAAAAACGGCCTCCAATGTCAGCCTGACTACGCGTGTTTTGAAACTACCGTCGGGTAGCTGGATGTCATTGTACTGATAATTGAAATTCGTTCGAAAATGCCTACTCGGCCGCCAGTTGAAAAAACCGCCAATGGAAAATCGATCGCCATCGTAAAATTCGCCGTCGTTCAAAAAGACGCCGCCGCCGATTGCACGTTGGTTAGCCGCACGGAAGTTCAGATTGATGTTCTCGAATGTATAAAGACCCGGATCGATGACGATACCCGGCGATATCGTAAACGGGAAACGCAGGCCTTCTTTGCTTCTCGAGTACGAGAGGCCGACGGAGTCTCCGGAATTCAGATTGACGTCGATCAGTTCGAGCTGCAGCTGCTCGCTTTGTATATCGCCGGTTTCGAGATATTCGATGCGGTTGCCGTCAATGCCAGTGCGGATGGTTCGAATTACACTGCGTTGCGGTCGCCAGATGTGCCCCAAATCAAAATTAAACTCGGTGATACCAGTACGGCGAACAAAGCCGAGCGCGGGATCAAAGTTCTCCTCGATGCGGGTCATGCCAATGCCGCCGCGCAGTCCGGTGTTGCTCGGGACGCGCAGATTGAAGCCGGCCGCGGTATCGTCGCCGGAAATGCCCTCGCTATTGGATTGCTGAAACCACGCAACGCCCTCGAGGCTTCGCCCGCCAGCGAAAGCGCTGTTCAAATAGCGAAAATCGATGCCTGCGACACTGTTGTCTGCGTTCGATGCCGGGTCGCCGTCTGTCATGATCATGCCGATGCTGGACTGATCGAGTACGTTGGCAGCAACGCGAGCGATTACTGCGGTGGTCGCGTCGACATCTTCGAATGCCTCCTGGCGAACGGCTAGCATGCCCAGGTCGAATCGCCCGACACGGCCCGACAGTTTGGCGCCAACATCAATGGGCACCTCTTGGCCGCTGGCGCTGATGCCGAGGCGGCGTGAAAAGAACGGTCGTCCATCCTGCGAGATGCGGCCAAATTGAAACAGATCGACATCTTGTAAAAAGAAATCGCGCTGTTCTGGAAAAAACAAACTAAAACGCGTGAGATTAACCTGACGGCTATCTACATCCGTCGCCGAAAAATCCGTGTTGAGCGTTAACGACGCATTGAGCTGTGGTGTGATCTTATAAAACGCGTCGACGGAAGGCTCAAATCGCGTGTTGGCAGTGACGCCTTCGAAGGCGCGTCTATCTCGATAGGTGGCAGATGGCACGATATCGAGCCCGCGGCCTTGCTCGATTTGCGAAATGCCTCGGATATTGCCCATCGTGCTCAAGTCGGTGTTTCGGTTGCGTGAATTCCAGGCAATACTCTCATTCTTGCGAGCGATGTTGCGTGCGAAGTTCATTCTCCAGGTATCTGCTGCCGGGTCGAATGAGATCGTCTTGAAAGGAATTTCAATTTCGACAACCCAGCCTAAGTCGTCGGTGCTCGCGGCGGCCTGCCAGATGCCTGTCCAATCAAATTGTGTTTGCGTTGTACCCTCGTAGATACCGTCGAAGCGCACGCCATTGGGGTTCACTCCGAACAGGTATCCACCGCGGCGAGTGTTGAAGGGGTCTAAATGAATAAAGAACCGGTCATCGGAGCCAATGCCTTGGTTTTGTCGCAAGACCCGCGCTGTGATGAGCTCCGGTTCCGAGTCGAACATGCGCACGCCAACATATAAGGCATCTCGCCCGTATAGCACGCGGACTTCCGTTCGCTCGCTTGCCTCAGCGAACTCAACCGGATTCACCTGATGAAAATCGTCGATAACGGGTGCGCGCGCCCATATTTCTTCGCTCAGGACACCGTCTATGACCGGCGCTTCTGCCGCGCGCTGTATGCGAACTTCTTTCTCTTCTGTTGCGTTAGCGGCTTGATCTACTTGCGCATGCCCACTCGTGAAGAACATCAGCAATGCCATGCAGCCCAGCAGCGAGTCTCGGGGCGCGCTTGCCCTGGTGGCTAATGGCGACAAACGCACGTGTACACCGCATCGAACTTGGACGTCTCAATGATCATTGAATTGAAGCTGCTATGAATGAATGTCATCGCACGGCGGTGACGGTGACTGCGAGCGCTTATTGTAGCGTTACTGGCCAATCCACGTAACTGAAACGTTCGAGCTATTCGCATCAAGTTGGAAAGTGTGACTGATGCCGGGCCTCGATAGTTCCGCGTGCAGGGTTTTGTTGCATGCACTAACGGTCCAGCTTCCACAGCCATGACGTTTTGCAGTCGCGTCTTTTTCCGTCTGTTTGCTTGGGCGAGCCGTCATCAGCGCGCGGAAATGCGAACGCCGTGTCGCACGCGGTCGCTGGGATGGAGCACGACTCGGTCGCCTGCTTCCAATCCCGACAAGACCTCGGCTTCGAGCCGGTCGCGGCGGCCCAGCGTGACCTGTCGTCGCTGCGCGCGTCCGTCACTGTCGACGAATACCGCCCAGTCGTCGCCGTCACGAAAGAGAGCCAGCAGCGGCACTTTGAGCGTGGCTGCCTGCTCGAACAGGACGATACGCACATCGACTTGATAGCCATGTGCCAGGCGTGACCAGCTCTCGGCTGCACTCGTAATGTCGATGATTGCGTTGACTCGCTGTTCTTCGATGCCAAGTGCGGAGACTTTGGTGAAGCCATAAGGCTCGACGAGCCGCACGCGCCCTTCGAGTGTAAGCTCACCGCCCCAGCGCTCGATGATGACGCGCTGCCCGGCTTCGGCATTGACGGCGTCGGAAGACAGCAGATCCACGACAATTTCAAGGTCGCGCGGGTCGCCGATTTCGACCAGCGGCGTACCCGGGGTCAGCACCATTTCGCTTTGCTGCAGAACTCTCAGCACGCTGCCGTTTACCGGCGCCCGGATTGCCACGCAAGCGCAATCCTGAGGCCGCGTCTGATCCGCGGGAGTCACGAGCGCGGCGCGGGCACGCTCTAGTTCATAAGTCCTGACATCGAGCGCCGCAACCCGGGTCGCCAGCGCCGCTCGCTGAGTACGAAAAGTGCGCTCGGCCTCGTCCAGCGCACGCTCGGAGATCGTGCCCTGTTCTGCGAGTTGCACGGCGCGATTGTGCTCTCGGGCAGCGAAGTCGAGTTCGGCTTCGGCTTGCTCGACTGCGGCGCGTGCCAACGTCTCAGCCGACTCGGCCGCATTCACATCGGCTCGCGCTTGGGCTTCGCTGCGAGGATCCAGGAAGGCCGGATCGATCGGCTCGATGTTGGCGACGATGGTCTCGCGCGCGACTACCGGATCGCCGACATGCAAGTCGATGCGGCGCATGTGCCCGGCAACCGGCGCGGAGAGTGTATAGATGTCATGCACGCGCGTGCGGCCCTCGTCCTCTATGGTGACGATGAGTTCGCCACGTTGGATTTCGGTCATGTCGACCACGACAGGCCGTGGCCAGAATGCCAATACCAGGCCCAGTATCACCAGGAGTGCGAGGCTGCCCCAGAAAGCCAGTCGTTTCATTGTTGTGGTCACGGCATCATTCTCTTGTCTTTAGTACGCGGATCAGATCCAAATGATTCAGGCGTTGGCGAACGAGCCCGAACGAAGCCGCGCTGGCCGCAAGAGCGAACAGCACGGCAAATCCATAAGTTGAGCTATCGATTACGAACGGCATGCGAAATAGCTCGGTATCGAACGCACGGGCTAACCAGAGCGTCAGGGCCCGGCCAGCGAGGCATCCGACCGGCAATGCCGCCAGAATGAGTATCGCAACTTCGCCGAGCAACACGTAAGAAATCTCGGCGCGCGTGAATCCGAGCACGCGCAATGTAGCGAGCTCGCGACCTCGTTCAGAAAGCGCGATCCGAGTGCTGTTGTAGGCAACGCCGAAGCCGAGAGTGCATGCGAAGCCGGTGAAGATTGTGATGAAAATCAAGAGCTGCGCACCGATGGTTTCGTAGAAGGCGTCGAGGGCCGCGCGCTTAACCATAATTGCACTGACTGCTGGAATCTCTTTGAGCTTTGCAAAGAGCTCGGCATCCGAGCGCGAATCGACGAGCAAGCTGAAGTACTCTGCCACCGGCCGTTGTTTTAGCCAGCGGTTCAACGCGTCGAGATTCATATAAGCAGGCATGGCGATGGTGGTCTCGAAGACGTCGGTGACGGAAACGTAGCCGCCCGGTCGGCGTCCTTCGAGCACGTCGATCCAGACCTTGTCGCCGATGCCGACGCCGAGCTTCGCGGCCAAATAGGAGCCGAGCAGGATTCCGTCGGCGGGGACGGTGAGATCGGTGCCGCTTTCGTCGTCGTGAATTGGCTGCAGCAAGTTGCTGGCTGCAACACCGCTCAATCCGCCGCGATGATGCCGTGTGCCGACCGTAAAGTCCGCGGGGACGATGTGTGAGGGTTCGGCACGCAGTACGCCGGGCAAGCGCTCAAATTCATGCAGCGTGTTCAATGGCTGCGGTTCAGCGAGACCGACGATTAAGTCTTGATGTTGCGTGTTGTAAAAGAATGACTCGGCTATGAAGTCGATTGTGTCGTTCCACTGCAGTGCCATCACGAGCAGACTGACCGAGAGCGCCATGCCAGCCGTCGTCAGCGCTGCGCGCAGTGGCCAGCGAGCGATTTGACGCAAGGCGATACGCGTGGGCTGGTCAAGCCAGTCGGTGACCCCGAAGCGGCTCAAAATGCCGCGATGATAGACGGCCGGGGCTGGCGGGCGCATGGCTTCGGCCGGCGGCAGCCGGGCCGCTCGGCGCACGGCGACCAGCGCGCCGAGTACGGTCGCCAGCGTGCTGGAACCGACAGCGATGAAGAATGCGGTCGAACTCGGGCGGTAAATCAGCAGCGGGAAGTCAAACAAATTGGCATAGTTTTCGGTGCTGTAGCGGCCGAGCAGTGCGCCGATGACTGCGCCGATGATGCATCCCAACAGCGCAATGGCGAGGACCAGCTTGGTGTAGTACCAGACGATTTGTATATTCGAGTAACCGAAAGCTTTCAACAGGCCGATTTCGCCGCGCTCGGTTGCGATCAGCCGCGATAGCACCATATGACTCAAGAAGGCGGCCACAGCAAGAAATATGGCCGGCAAAATAGTGGAGACGACTCTGTTTTGATTGAGCTCGTTCATCACAAACCAGTTTGAGATTTGCTCGGCACGCGGAATCGCGTTCACCCCGCCGTAGGGCTCGAGCAGCTCGTCGAGCTCGGCGATGACCGGTTCCGGATTAATGCCGCGTAACAGCGTGAGGCTTAAATCATTGAACGCTTCGTCTAGGTCGAAGGCTGCTTCGAGCGCTTCGCGCCCCATCCAGATCACACCGAAGCGTTCGTCGTCGGGCAAAAGTGCTGCGGGTCCGAGTGCATAGATGAACTCAGGGGACAAAGCCGTGCCGACAATTTCCAGCGTGCGCCGGTGACCGTTGATGAGCGCGGTGAAGCTGTCGCCAGGCCCGAGATCATGAGCTTCGGCGAAGGGCTTGTTGAGAATGACTTGATCGTGGCGGCCGGTTTCGATCCAGCTCCCGGATTGCAGCGCCAATTGATTGAGTATCGGCTGGCCGGTTTCTGGAATAGACGTGAGGCGCCCAACGACAGGCTCAGCGAAGCCTTCAATATCAAGAGTCGCATATTGGGTAATACGCGTTTCGACAAATTGCACGCCGGGAATGGCTGCGACACGCTCAGCAATGCGTTCCGGAACGCGCCTGCCGCCGGTAAAGACTTCGGCAAAACGGTATCGCTCGTAATAAGCGTCGGTGGTGACGCTGAGCGATTCGAGCGTGGACAATCCCATGATCAATACGGCAACGCCCGAGCCGATCACAAGCGCAATCGCGAGGACTTGGCCGCGCAGGCGCCAGAGCTCGCGGAACAACTTGTGGTTTAAGACGCGCATATCTAACGTTACCAAGCGAGTTCGCTTGCACTGACTCGCTTCGCATTGTGTTCAGTGGAGGCAATCAAACCGTCGGCGATACGCACGACGCGGTCGGCCATACTCGCAACAATTGTGTTGTGCGTGATGATGGCTGTGCTGGTGCCGAGCTCGCGATTCACTCGCTCGATAGCCGCGAGCACGAGAATGCCGGTCTTGCTGTCGAGGGCGCCGGTCGGCTCATCGCAGAGCAGCACTTCGGGTTGTTTGGCGATGGCGCGTGCGATAGCAACGCGCTGCTGTTCGCCGCCGGATAGCTCGGCAGGAAAATGGTGGATACGTTCTTCGAGGCCGACGAGTGCGAGCGCTTCCTCGGCCGACATCGGAGCGGCGGCAATCTCTGTTACCAGCGCGACGTTCTCGCGTGCCGTGAGGCTTGGAATCAGGTTATAGAATTGAAATACGAAGCCAACATGCTCGCGTCGAAACATTGTCAGGCCATGCTCATCGGCTGCTGTCAGATTATGATCGCGAAATGTCAGCGTGCCTGCCGTTGGCGTGTCGAGTCCGCCGAGTATGTTGAGGAGCGTCGACTTGCCGCTGCCCGACGGGCCGAGCAGCACGACGAGTTCGCCGGGTTTGAGTTCGAAATCGACGCCGCGCAATGCACGAATTTCGATCTCACCCGTGTGATAGGTCTTCGTTAGGCCATGTGCGATGAGGCTTTCGTTGTGAGCTTTGGCATCCACAGCACGATTTTCTGCATTATAAATTAGACACATGATGATGCTTGAGTCATAAGCACGCAGGTATTCGTACTAACCGGGGCGTCGCGCGGAAAAAATTGCAGTAAAGCGGCGACATTTACTGGCAGAAATGGCGCCTGGGCACGGCGACTACTTCTCGGCATCTAACTGCAGCTGAATGCACAATGCGTTATCGGGGAATTCGCAACGCTATGCCATTTTGTGACCGAATGGCTATTGTTACCGTGCCCGGCGCAGAATAATCCAAGGTCAGTTGAAGAATCTTTCTCAAAGGCCTCGGAATGCGCAAGGCGGTAGCCGAGAAAATTGCCGGTCAGGTTGCCGATTGGGGTCACAGCGGCCTCATTGGCGCCGAGCTTTCGGAGACTCTCGAAGCTCGTTATCAGACGGACGTCACCATCGGACGCGTTTTCGTGCGTTGGCTCGGCTTTCTCGCAGTAACGATGCTTGGCATGTCTGTGCTTGGCTTTATTGGTATGTCGATGGGTGAGGCCGCGCAATACTTAGCACCGTTTGTATTGGGTGGTGCCGCTTACGTACTGTGGACCAAGGGTGTCGCAATGGCGACCGATCCTCAGCAGCAATATGCAACCAGTGGTGCAGTCCTGGTTACGTTCGCGCTCATGGTGGGCTTCGCTGCGCTGATGACTGGATATCTGGTATTTGGCGGCGAGTTTGGTCGATATTCTGGGCCTATCATCATGGCCCTAACCGCTGGCGCCGCGCTGTTCACGGCGTACCGTTTCGGGTTGCGGTGGCCGCTATTGATCGGCGTACTGCTCACATTTCATGCGCTTGGCAACATGCATCGCTACGGTGGCGGCGGCAGTTACTTCATGGGCATCGAGGACGAACGGCTGACGCTCCTGGTCGCTGTCATCTCGATTGTGATCGGTTTGTGGCATGAGCAGTCGTTGGAGCAAGACGTTGAACGACGGGACGTAGGCTTTGGACATGTATACATAGTTGTCGGTCTCTTATACGCCAATATGTCGCTGTGGTTTTTGTCGCTGCCGAGGGATGAGCTGATTTTCACGCTGGTCTTTACGGCGGCTGCTGTGGCGCAAATCGTATTGGGCGGGCGATTGCATGATGGCCGATTCACCGGATTCGGCATCGTGTTTCTATCGATCAATATCTATACACGGATGTTTGAGCATTTTTGGGACGACATATCGAAGGGCGCGTTCTTTCTCATTGCCGGCGGATTAGCGATGGCTGCGGGCATTGCATTTGAAGTGCGCGCGCGAAGCCTGCGCCGGGAATCTATGGCATGAACCCGAGGCGGATGCAGCGCATCATGCGCAACGAACTCGGCACGCTGCGCCGCGAAGGTCTGCTCGATGCTTCGACGTACGACGATCTGCTGGCGTTGTATCCGAGTGAGCGCTGGGATTTTTCATCGCTCAGCCGATGGTTTTTAATCTTTGGTGCAGTCGCATTCATTTCTGGCGTTTTCATTCTTGGTGCAACGATCTTCGAGCCGACGCTTCCAAAGCTGGCCATTCTTCTTGGCGTCTTGATTGCGGCTTGCTTCTATGCGAGTTGGGTATTGCGCACTCGAAGCATGACCTGGACGAAGCGCTCTATTGAATTGGTCTCCGGGCTCGCAATCATCGGGTTGTCGTTTACGCTCGGCGTTATTTATAGCAGCGGTTCAGGAAATTGGCCGGCCTTGCTGCTGATCGATATGTTGATCTTGCTGCCACTCGGATACTTGCTGCGCAACGTGTTGCTGGTGATTGTCAGCATGATCGTCTTCTTTGCCTGGTTTGGCGGCGTCACAGGATACATATCTGGGTGGGGCGCGTACTTCTTCGGCATGAACTATCCGGTGCGCTTTTTAATCGCGGGGTTACTCATGATCGGGCTCAGCCTTGTTCATCGCAGCGCCGAACAACAAACACTGCGGGCGTATGAAGGATTTTTTAAGGTGTGGCTCTCCGGCGGCATCTTTTTCAGCGAAATGGCACTGTGGCTGACGTCTCTGTTCGGCAATTACGGCAGCATTTTCAGTTCGCACCGAGAGTCAGCCGGCGAGCTGATGATATTCAATTTAGTCTGGGCCGGGTTCAACGTTGCGCTCTTATCGCTTGGCAGCAGATACCATTTGCGCATGCTTCGCGGCTACGCGATTACGTTCCTGCTAATTCATGCCTACACACTTTATTTCTGGCATATAGCCGAGCACCTTGGACCCATATTGGCGACGTTCCTGGCGGGCGCCGTTACGCTCGGTTTAGTCATTCACTTCGAGTCGAAGCGCCGCAGCAAGAGTAGCGCGAGTTAACTTAGACTGGCCACTGGACGGCTCGACGACGACACTCGAGTGAGCGATACTCCGTGTTCGAGTGCTGCGGCGCAACCAATGCGCGCGCCACTGGGACATTCGGGAGTTAAATTGAAACGTAGACAAGTTCTCGGCGGGTTGTGCGCATTTAGTGTTGGCTATTCAAAGTTAGCCACATCGCAGGAACCCGGATCTTCCGAACCGCCAACTGAGGGCGACCACATCGTGTTTGCGTATGGCGAGCATGCTGGCAAGCCGATTGCCCCGGACGATCTGGCAATGGGGGTTGAGCAAATTTTCGCTTTCCCGCAGGACCCGGCCAGCAAAGTAGTGCGCAACGGTACCCGGCTCAATCAATTAATCGTTGTACGTTTGCCGGTTGAGGGTATGAGCGAAGCGACCCTTAACCGGTCTGCCGACGGAGTGGTTGCGTATTCGGGTGTATGCTCGCATACGGGTTGTGACGTCACAGACTGGAACGAAGAGTTTGTTCGGTTTCAATGCCCGTGCCATGAGTCACAGTTTGATCCCAACGACGCTGCGCGTGTTGTTGGCGGTCCCGCTCCGTGGCCGCTCGCTGCCGTTCCGCTGAAGATTAGCGATGGGTTGGTGGCGGTTGCCGGGGGATTCGAAGGACGAGTCGGCTTCATGCAGCCGGGTCAAGATCCGTTTAGCAGTTTCGGACAATAAAGATGGAGCGAGCGATGAAAGCGAATCTAATGTGTCGCAGTTTGGGTTTGCTTTGCTTAACGGCAATCGCCTGTGTCAGCGTCCATGCACAGCCGCAGATTTCGCCGGTCACGGATGCGCGGCTGCTTAATCCCGAAGCCAGCAACTGGTTGATGTACCGTGGCACTTACGACTCGTGGGGTTATAGCGCGCTCGATCAAATAACCGCCCGTAACGTAGATGAACTCGTTCCGGTATGGACGCTGTCTACGGGGATGAACGAAGGCCACCAGGCGCCGCCTATTGTCAATGACGGCATCATGTATGTCTCGACGCCTTTGAACAACGTGATAGCGGTCGATGCGAAGAGCGGCGATGTACTGTGGCGTTATCGCAGACAGATACCGTTTGACATCCGCCTCGGCCATCCCACGAATCGAGGCGTCGCTTTGTATGGCGACCGTGTTTACATGGCTACATCGGACGCAGTGGTGGTTGCACTGAATGCGGCCACCGGCGAAGTCGAATGGGAAACAGCCGTCGAAGACTACAACGGCGGTTACTACATGACGCTTGCGCCGCTCGCTGCTCGGGGCAAGATCATGGTGGGTGTGTCCGGCGGTGAACGCGGGATACGCGGGTTTGTGGCCGCACTCGACGCTGCGACCGGCGAAGAAGTGTGGAAGTCATACACAGTGCCTGCACCCGGTGAATTCGGTAACGACACCTGGCCTGGCGACTCATGGCAAACCGGCGGAGCACCGGTATGGGTAACTGGCAGCTACGACCCTGAGCTCAATCTAACCTATTGGGGAACGGGTAATCCGGGGCCGTGGATGGGCGACGCCCGGCCCGGCGATAATCTCTATGCAAATTCGGTCGTCGCATTCGACGCCGACACCGGTGAGCTGCGAGGCTATCACCAGTATCACTGGAACGGCTCCTGGGATTGGGATGAGGTATCGGCTCCGCTGCTCATTGACGTTACGCGCGACGGGCGGACGTTTCCGGGATTGGTTCACCCGGGCAGAAACGGTTATCTCTGGTTGCTCGAGCGAGGGCGCGATCGAATTTCCTTCGTCGACGCGCAGCCGTTCGTCCATCAAGATGTGTTTACGCGTATCGATCCGGTGACAGGGCGACCCGATTACGACATGGATCGCAAACCGGGCATCGGCAAGTTAGCGCGTTATTGTCCGTCGTTGTGGGGTGGCAAGGACTGGCCACCGGCTGCATACAACCCGGACACCGGCTTGGTGTACATCCCCGCAAATGAAAATCTCTGTCACCGGCTTTCCGGCGAAGAAGTCGAGTATCGGCGTGGTCAAGCCTTTACGGGAATCGATGAGTCGGAGTTCATTGTGACCGAGGGCGCCGACCATATCGGCGAGCTGCAGGCATGGGATATGAACACCGGCGAGCGGGTGTGGACCCACGAGTTTGAGACGCACAACTGGGGGCCCATTCTCACTACCGCCGGCGGATTGGTGTTTATGGGCGGCACGCCCGATAGATACTTCCGTGCGTTCAACGCCCGCACAGGGAAGTTGCTCTGGCAGCAACGCACAAACTCCGGCATTACCGGCGTGCCGTCTTCGTTCGAGGTCGATGGCGTGCAGTATATTGCCGTCCAATCCGGCTGGGGCGTCGATGCCGAAGGCATGATGCGCAACATCGACCGCAGCCGCGGCACGGAAACCATCGTGCCGCAAGGCGGAGTTGTCTGGGTCTTCGCGCTTGCTGATGAAGTCGAGTAAGCGCGCCTGAGTTTTATTCTGGTGGCTTAGTCGACAACAGCCTGATAAATCAGCGTGCGGACTTTTGCCTGGTCGTCGACATCGCCTGCAGGTATGAGCTGCGTCAGATGCACCACAACAAGCTCCTCTTCAGGATCGATCCAATAGGTGCTGTGATAGGCGCCGCCCCAACCAAGCTCGCCGATCGAGCCAGGCGTGCCGCGTACGCCGACGTCTTCTAGAACGGAAAATCCGAGTCCGAATCCTTGGCCGGGCCTGAATTCTATATCGCCAATATGACTCACGCCCATGAGCTCCGTCGTGGTTCGGCTCAAAATTCGCTGTCCATCGAGTTGACCGCCGTTGAGTATCATCTGCAGAAAGCTCGCGTAGTCGGTCGCTGTCGACAACAGCCCCGCGCCGCCAGAGAAGCTCCTGCGTGGACCGTCGACGAAAGCGCCTTGTCCAGCCGAGCCTTCTTCGGGCGCGCGTTCGAGCGAGCCGTCACGCATTGCGTAAACAGTTGCCAGGCGATCCCGCTTTGAGCGCGGTAAATAGAAACTCGTATCCGTCATGCCGAGCGGCTCGAAGATGCGCTCGCTGAGAAACTCATCGAGTGGTTGACCGGAAACTTTCTCAACTAACGCACCGAGAATGTCGATGCTGTAGCCATAGATCCAACGCTCTCCGGGGTGCGCGCTTGCCGGAAGCGTTGCCATCAGTGCGGCAGTCTCAGCAATCGGTTCATTGCGATCGGAGAAGTAGTAGCCGGTGATGCCAGCGTTCTGCCAGAGGTCTGCCGCAACCCCGGTGCCATAGTCATATCCGGACGTATGCGTCAGCAAGTCGCGAATTGTTACTTGCCGGGCAGCCTTCACAACGTCATAACCGCCGTCCGCCCTCGGAACTGCAACCGTGGTCGATGCGAATTCGGGCATGTAATTTCCAACCGGGTCGCCGATCAGAAGTTTTCCTTGTTCCTGCAATATCATGACGGCCGTGCTAACGATCGCCTTGGTCTGCGACGCGATTCGAAAAATGGTGTCGGTTTGCATCGCTGAGCGCGCTTGGCGATCACGCTGGCCAAAAGCTTCCAAATAGGCGATCTGGCCGCGTCGCGCGACGATGGTTACCGAACCCGCAAGTTGTTCGTTATCGACATACTCCTGCAACGCTGCGCTTAAACGCGCCAGTCTTTCCGCAGACAGTCCAACCGATTCGGGCGTCCCGCGTTCGAGACCGGCGGCGCCGGCAAGCGCCCAGAACAGCGACAAATAGGTCAGCAAGAGACATCGAATTGCGGTTCGTTTCATGATTTTGTTTCCGTATGAGTGGAAGTGTTTTCAAATTGATTGCCAGAGCTTTATCCGTTCAGCACTGCGAGCACGCGTTTGGGTGTCAGTGGATATTCACTCATTCGCTTGCC
>JAHEEO010000034.1:0-6322 GCA_024640665.1 Rhodospirillales bacterium
GAGACCGGCCCGGTGCCGCTCCAAGCAAAGCGTTTGGCACGTGCTGTGTTGATCGGTTGGGGCATCGCCATCATGGCGGGCAGGGTGACAGCATACGACCCATTCATTGCCAGGCAGACCGCAGTTGCCGTTTTTATTGTGACGGTTGTGCTGATGAGTGGTGGCTACTTCGCAGTGAAATTCTGGAATCAAAGAAATCAGGGCAGCGGACCTCCGCAAACTCGTCCCAACTTGAGTAATTGAGCAAGAATATGGAAGCATTTATCAGCAACATCATGCGGTGGCCTTTCGTTGAAGACTACTTTCGTGCTTTTGCCTGGGCATGGCCCTTAAACGAAGTGATGCATTTCGTTGGCTTGATTCTGCTGGTTGGCATTGTTGGAATGTACGACCTTCGCCTCCTGGGCCTGGCAAAGAAAGTCCCGGTTGGAGCTTTGCGACAGCTTTTGCCATGGGCATTTTTTGGGCTCGTGCTCGTATTGTTCAGCGGCATACTTTTTACCACGGGTATTTATACGAATGTCGGGGTCCCACCCTATGTAGTGCTGACCCACGACGTCTATTTGCAGCTGAAGTTCGTGTTCTTAGGCCTGGCCGGACTGAATCTGCTGGCCTTTTATGTGACGGGTATGGCCCGTGCGACTGATAACTTGGGCCCGGGAGAAGACGCGCCACCGCTCGCCAAGACCATCGCAGGAGCATCGCTGTTTTGCTGGGTTGCGGTCATGTATTTTGGCCGTCTTATTCCCTGGGGCCAGTTCAGCTGATATGCAGTCTCGCATCGCCCGAGCAGAATCAATTGACGGTCCTGCTAACTGTCCACCGCCGTAAGTGTGGGAGCATGGCGACCAGCCATTCATTGAAGCGATAAACGGGCCGAGCCCGGCCACGTGTGAATCTTCGCGGTAACGGTGCGCCGATTTATTCGGGACGAGCATGGTGCTATGGTAATTGCCGGACATGCTGCTGAGGCTCACAGGATGAAAAACGATCGACTACGCGCCGCAATAGTCTTGGGCATAGGCTTTGCATCCGTGGCAATGTCGGCGCTGTTGCCGGTACGCGCGATGGCCCAGGTGAGTGTCGACGATATGGCATGGGCATATGCCATCTCACCCGCTGTTCCGCAGGTGCCTGAAGATGGAACGCGACACTCGCTGCCAGGCTCGAATAGATCGTTTACTCGCAGCGAGATTCGAAATTTCTTCGGTCCGGCCGACTGGTATTCCGAAGATCACCCCGCCATGCCACCGATCGTCGCCACTGGTCGTGAAGACGCCGCAATCTGGGCATGCTCAATGTGCCATTACCCGAATGGGAAGGGTCGGCCAGAAAATGCAGGTGTTGCGGGATTGCGGGAGGAGTACTTCATCCAGCAGCTACAGGATTTTCGGAATGGTCTCAGGACGAGTGCGCAGCCGTTAAAATCGAACACGAATCTGATGGCCGGTTTCGCACGAGCCATGACAGACGAGGAGATTGAGGCCGCTGCTGCATACTTCAGCTCTATGGCGTGGACGTCGTGGATTGAAGTTATCGAAACCGACAGCGTGCCGAAGACTCGGTTACAAGGGGGTATGCATCTGCGTCTCGAAGGAGACGAGGCCGGTATAGAGCCAATTGGGCGACGCATCGTTGAGTCCCCAATTGACACCGAGGCAACTGAAGTGCTGCGCAATCCGCGATCAGGATTCATTGCCTACGTGCCCGTCGGCGCCGTTGCAGCCGGTCAAGCTTTGGCAACCACTGGCGGTGGCAAGACCATCGTCTGCAGTATCTGCCATGGTGAGGACCTGCAAGGTCTGGCGCTGGTGCCGCATATTCGCGGCCGCTCGCCGAGCTATATCGCCCGTCAGTTATATGATTTTCAGCAAGGCACGCGACGCGGCGTCTGGTCGCCGCTTATGAGTGCCGTGGTAGAAGACTTATCTGCCGACGACATATTGAATTTGTCAGCGTACCTTGCATCTCTTGCGCCGTCGCCATAGTCGAGCGAATGTGTCCTTGGGAATAAAGGCGAGTTGCTCTGCAGCTACTCGACCTCGGCACGGGAGATATCTACCAGCAAGCGATTGCGAGCGAAATCAATCACGAAATCGCGTTGCTGAAAGAGGCCTGAACCCAAAATTGCGAGCGGCCGGTCGCTGTAGCCCAGGGTAGAAAATATTTCGAGATCGGCGATCAAGAATTGTTCGTTTCGCCAGCGCGTGTTGGCCGTCAGGACATCCGCTGCGTCGAACCGGACCAAGACTTCCTGACCGGCTATCGCCCCAGACAGCTCGGCTTCGTCTTCCATATCCACGGGCATCAGGCGCAGTGAGCGCGCCGCGGGCCAATTCATGATGTTTTGGGAAGAGCCGAGGTCGAATAGCGCGGGAACGGCCCGGTCGCCAATTCGAATATCTAGAAAATATAGTGGTTGCCGGCTATCCCCGAAGCGCCGCGCCTGAAGCGGTATTGATACCCAGCCTTGATAAGATTCGTTGCGAACCGACCTTGGCGAATACAGCCGCAGAACTCGATCTTGTGCAGAAAAACCAACGGCATATTTGCGCAGGAAATCTATCCCCAAAAGGCCGTCAATATTGGACATTGCGGCGGTTCCTTGGGGCAACGCAACGAGTTGCGCGTCAACCCAGGTTGCGTCGCCAACTTGTAAGCGTCTGATGCTCAGTAACGGAAATTCACCGGAAGTGACCGCCCCGTGGACAGTGGCGCTGCTTTGCGCAATGGCTTCGATTTCTAATGTGTAACGAAGCTCGTCAGTGACAACCGATATCGTCGCTGCAGTATCGAGCGCAAACTGATGAGGGCCATCATCGTTTAACTGGACATCAACCAGAATGCGGCCGCTCGGCTGAATTTGGTAGGGTACCATCGTAAGCGCGTTATCTAGACTGAGCGTTTTAACGCAACCACACAGCGTGAACGCCATTGCTAGAATAAAACCGCGTGGGTTCTTATGCATTTGTCTTGTTGTGACGAAAATACCGTTTCATTATAGGTCGCTCACGCGCCATGGTTCCTACTGATAACAAGTGAAATTCTGATGCAAGCAATTATCTGGACCGGCTATGGGCCACCCGAAGTTCTGCAACTGCGGGAGATTGCCAAGCCCACCCCAAAGGACGACGAGATACTGGTCAAGATTATCGCGGCAAATGTATTTTCCGGTGACTGCGAACTGCGCAGGTTTCAGATTCATCCCTTATATTGGTTGCCGCTTAGGTTAGCGATCGGAATTCGAAAGCCGAGAGTTAAAATACTGGGACAGGAATTCTCCGGCATTGTTGAAGCCGTGGGCACTCAGGTTACTCGCTTCAAGCCTGGCGACGAAATTGTTTCGCCAACCGGGCTCGGTGGAGCTTATGCCGAATATCTTTGCCTGAAGGGTAGCCATGCTGCATTTAAACCTCTGAACGTTAGTCATACGGAAGCTGCCACTGTTTCCGTCGGCGGCTTGAACGCGCTGCACTTGATGCGTACGGCTGAGATTGAGGCGGGACAGCGTGTCTTGCTAAACGGGGCCGGCGGCTGCATTGGTACCGTAGCGATTCAGCTCGCTAAGAATTTGGGCGCAGAAGTGACGGCTGTAGACAGCACGGAAAAGCTGCCAGTACTCAAGTCGATTGGTGCCGATCATGTGATCGATTACACGCAGCAAGATTTCACACAGAACGGCGAGACCTACGATGTAATTATCGATATTGTTGGTAAGAGCTCTTATTCACGCAGTTTGAAATCGCTACAGAAAGACGGATATTTCGTGTTGGCAAATGCCCCAACATCACACCTCATTCGTTCGCTGTGGTCACGCGTGTTCGGTAGTCGGCGAGTCAGACCAGTGCTGACGAGCTATAAGGCGGAGGATTTGGCCTGCTTGATGGAATTGCTCGAAGCAGGAAAGCTAAAACCGGTGATAGACCGCCGCTATCCGCTGAGCCAGGCGGCAGACGCACATGGCTATGTCGATAGCGGAAGGAAAACCGGCAATGTGGTCTTGACTGTAAGCGCTTAGCCTTTGGCAGCTTAACAATGCCACCAGACGTTTACATAGCAGATTTTGGCCCCTGTGCATCGGCGAACCGGTGCACAGGGGTATGAGTAAGATAGTACGTTTTCGCAGCTGCGATTTTGTTTATTTCTTTTAAGCGGAAGCCGGCCAAACAAAGTCGGGACGCAGACTGTCATAGACGGGGCGGCCGTCATTCGGTTTTGGCACGCCAGTGGACGCATCGAAAAACGCGTGATAAGTAGCATCCAAATTCTTTGCGTCATATCCCATGAGATTTGGCACAATCACGCGGATTCGGTGCTCTTTGTCGTCGAGCATAATAGGCGTACCACAAGTTTTGCACGTGCAAAGCTCGAGCGGCCCATTCGGGTTGTTAGCGTTGAAGGGTTGACGGTTTAAGCCGTCGATTTTGTCGACCTTCAAGTCTCCATGGTTGAAGAAGACGACATGTGTCGTAGCTTGCCCTGTGACGCTCTTGCATACGGAGCAGTGGCAGGTGTGATTGTCTATCGGCTCTTTATCTGAATGCGTATGAACATGATCGCATCCTCCAGCATATTTGTGTGACATGACTCATTCCCCTTTCTTGTTGAGCATGAATGCCGTCAATTGATATTTTTGACGGCGCGAAACACTTAAGCGTCTTGATTATATATAAGTCTCAGACTAAAGGCGCCTGTCACTTTGGATTCATGGCTTGCGGTGACCGC
This sequence comes from Rhodospirillales bacterium, assembly GCA_024640665.1. GTDB lineage: Bacteria > Pseudomonadota > Gammaproteobacteria > Steroidobacterales > Rariloculaceae > JAHEEO01. Next base: position 4,726 of record JAHEEO010000034.1, read on the forward strand.
CCTGAGAATCTGCTGCAACGCATATGAGTTTTCTTGACTACGGCGAGGCCTGCGGTACATTGTGAGTATTAATAGCGAGTACAGCGCGAAGGGAGTCGGTATGAATAGCATGGCTTGCAGAGTTGTTATCTACAGCGTCTTGATGCTTTTTGCCGGTATTGCAACGCCTCAGGATGAAGAATCCGGTGTTACTTCGATTTCTGACGCCACTGATCCGAAAGTAACTGTTCGCGAAAATTGTTTCCGAATGGGGTCTGTTACGGATATCAACGTAATAGATGATCAGCACGCCTATATTCGCACCCGTGGCGCCAACCATTTTCTAGTTACTTTGGCTCGAGTATGTAAGAACTTACTGGTCAGTTACCGCAGGGACCTTGTTTCGATCCATAACATCGGTTCCCGTGTGTGCCCAAATGATGGCACGTATCTGCTATATGAATCTCTGGGCCGACCGGCGGTCTGCCCATTCATGTTCATTCAGCAGGTAGATAGCAGGACCCACGCTCGCGCGATGGCTGAGAGCATCGGTAGTCCCGTGGAAGCAGAGCCAGTAATTCTGCCGGAAGAATAATCCGCAAGACCAGAGAGTTAAGGCGACTCCATGAAGGCAACAGTGCCGACCATCATTTAGATGGCCGCACTTATTGGAACTGAGACTCCATTAATCAGCGCCGCGATTCATCCGCTTTTTGGCCTGGGATGTACGTTTCATAAACGAATATCGTTGCCTCGGTATCTGCCAGTTGATTGCTAATCAGCGGTTTGACGTCTTGCCAATCGAGGCCGCCGACGCCGGTTGCCAGGCGCGGCAAAGCGACTGACGAGAGGCCTTCTTTTGCGATCAGCTTTTTCAGCGATCGCAGTGCACTATTTACACTGGTGACACTGGCATCGCCGGGCTTTCTGCCCTGCGCATAGCCACCTTCTTGCGTAATCAAATTAATGACGCGCGCACCTTCGGCGCCACTCCAGATCCAGGCGTTGCCGAGGTCAGGGTGCTGAACGTGACACCAGTGATGGAAATCCTTGTGCATGCTGGGATAGTTTTCATGCAATGCCGCAGCCAAGCCTTGGTTCATTGGGTCATTCGCCGCGACGCTGTGCGCGATGGCTTCGGCGCCGGTTAGCAGAATGTCGCCTTCGACTTCATAAATCATTCGCTGTTTCCCTAATTTCGGTTACCTAAACGCTAATTGGGCAACAATTTTCGGCTGCCGGCTATACGCGTTTTCCCCTTCTTTTGGGGCGATCAGCGCGGTGGGTGAGGCTACTAAGTGGAAAGCTATTCCGGGAGGATGCAATCGACCGATGCGCTCAGAGCGAGTTAACTAGGCGAAAATACTAGTCTCGAGTGCCGCGGAGCAGATGTTATATTTGAGACTAGGCGGCGCGTTAGTATTTGATGTGGCGTATTCTTTGAATTGACGATGCCTGGAACGATTTGGGGAAGCAATGAAGCGGAACAACTGCAGTGACAAATGTTTTTTCTCGCGGGCAATGCCAATCCGCTCACTTTCGTTTATCTCGGCAGTATTGTTGGGCGCGTGTGCGGCGCATACTCTTCCCCCGCCTACGGGCGCGCAAACATATGGTA
>JAHEEO010000034.1:6332-17588 GCA_024640665.1 Rhodospirillales bacterium
TACGCACTGTGCGTCTTGTCACGGCCCGCTGGGCGAAGGTGACGGACCCGTGGCCGCTATTATGGCAATCACAGTGCCAAACTTGCGGACACTCAGCGAGCGTAACCAAGGAGTTTTCCCGGCAGATGCCGTCGCTGGCTTTATTGATGGTCGCGATTTGCCCGTCTCGCATGGCATCCGAACCATGCCAGTCTGGGGTGAGGTGTTCGATGCCACGACGCAGTTGGTTCCGGGCGCACAGTCATCAGGATCACGCGTCAATGCAATCATCAACTATCTGCGAGAGTTGCAGTACAGGCAATAGGAGCATATAGGCCGAGAGTTATGAGGGAGAAGATAGGAATGATTGTGCAGAGCCGAATTACTGCTTCCTAAAAGAGAGTTCCGAGTGTTTCTAATTGTGTCCCAGCTACTCGTCGCAATATTCGGAATCGCAATCTGCGTGCTTGCCACATGGGGTTTGTACGCGCCGAAAAAGCTCACGCAGTTAGTTCTGAAGGTGGTTGATCAACACTTTGGATTGTATTTCGCCGTGGCCGTAAGGTTTATTCTGGGTCTATCGCTGATCGTCGCTTCGACAGCTTCTCCTTTTCCGCGCGTGTTTCAAGTGTTGGGCTGGATAGCAATTTTTGCTGCGGCGGGCTTGCTCTGGTTGGGTCGTCGACGAATGCGCAAATTTGTTGCCGTGTTCGAGAGGTTTTCTCCACTCATCATCCGGCTATGGTTGCTTTTCGGGATCGCCTTTGGCGCTTTTTTGATCTATGGCGTTGGCTATATTCAGAAATTTTGATGTGAGGCAAGATGTTTGCTGGTCGTCGGGATCAGATTTTGGTCAACAATTAAATTGAGGTTACCGTGAAAAAAATTCTCGCAGCTATCGATTTCTCGCCGTTGTCGGACGGCATAGTCAGTCAGGCGGCGACTCTCGCCAAAGCCCTTTCTGCGCACGTCGTGCTTGTTCATGTGGCAGCTCCCGATCCGGACTTTGTAGGCTACGATGTAGGTCCTCAGTACATTCGCGATGCCAGAGCGGATGTCTTGCGAGATGAGCACCGCGATCTGCAAACGCTTGCCGATTCCTTACGGGGCCAAGGCGTCGAAGCGGAAGCTATCTTCGCACAGGGGCCGACGGTTGAGACGCTGCTCGAAGCATCAGATCGCTTTGGCGTAGAGCTGGTCATCATGGGGTCTCATGGTCGCGGAGCCGCGCTGCGTGCGCTTTTGGGTAGTGTCAGTACGGAAATCATTCGCCGGTCGTCTGTGCCGGTGCTCGTCATGCCGATGCCGGGGCGCGACAAAGCTTGAGACAAGTTTCAAACGGCGGCCGTCGACGCGCAGCTGACATTTGGCTGCTGTGTTTTTTGATCTTGTCAGCGTCCACCGGGGTGACGCAGAGCCGTCTCATGGATGTGGACGATTATGCAGACCTGCCAAAACCGGAGCCTGACGAAATCATTGCTTATGGCTCCGCAGTCCAGCAATTTGGCCATCTTCGAATGCCGGTTGTAGAAGGGGACGTGCCAGTCGCCATCGTGATTCATGGCGGTTGCTGGCTTTCTGCATTCGATTTGACCGGGACGAGCGCGCTAAGTGCTGCATTGACGGAGCGCGGTATCGCGACCTGGAATATCGAGTACCGACGCATCGGGAATCGAGGCGGTGGTTGGCCCGGCAGCTTCGATGATATAGCCATGGCTGCTGATCATTTACGCAGCCTGAAGGCAGATCATCGCCTTGATCTCAGCCGCGTGATCGTTGTAGGACACTCTGCGGGCGGACAGCTCGCATTGTGGCTTGCGGCCCGGCGCAAATTGCCTGCTGCCGCGCCTGGCGCCAGTAACCCATTGCCCATTCACGGTGTCGTGTCATTGGCCGGTGTCACCGATCTTGTGATCGCGGATCAGGTAAAAGTTTGCGGCTCCGCGGTGCGGCGCTTATTGCGTGGCTCGGCTGATCGCGAGCCTGAGCGTTATGCGCTGGCGTCTCCAGTCAGTTTGCTGCCACTTGGCGTACCTCAACTCATGATCCATGGTGCTGATGACCCGATTGTCCGCCCGGTTTTTTCGAGCGCCTATGTCACCGCGGCGCAGCGTGACGGCGATGCGGCACGCTACGTCAACTTGGCGGCGGCTGGCCACTTTGAGCTCGTGGCACCGGGGTCCGCGGTTTGGCCGGAAGTTGTAGATGCAGTCGTCGAGTTTTCGATGCGGCTCGGGGCATCGCACCAGTTGCTATTGATGCGCAGATAAAAATTCGCGGCCAAGAGTGACCGAGAACTGAGCGATTAGCCGCAAGCACTTAGGAGCGGACCCAACTTGTCCGAGGATGTGCTGATGCCGGGCCCGAAGCGCGTCTATATTGAGTAGAATAAAATGATAATAATGATTCGTGTTGCCGGGGAAGAGATCAATTGGTTTTGACGCCTGGTGATGATTGAGATTAAGGAGAAATACCGATGAAAATAAGTCGTTTTTTGGTGGTCAGTGCGCTAGTCGGAACGCTGGCTACGAGTAGTTTCTCTCAGCAGGGCGAACAAGAACCCATGAACTTCTTTATCACCAGCGTCGGCATGGGGGATGGGGCCAACCTGGGTGGGCTGGCAGGTGCTGACGCGCACTGCCAAGCGCTCGCCAGCGCAGTCGATCGCGGTGACTCTGCATGGCGTGCCTATTTGAGCACGCAGGGGCGAAATGCCGTAAATGCACGCGATCGCATAGGCGAAGGTCCGTACTATGGCGCTGCGGGGCATATGATCGCGCGGGATAAGGCGCATTTGCATGGCGATACTCTGGAACTGGCGCGATTGGGTAATGGGTTGAATTCCTTTCACGCTCGCACCGAGAAAGGCGATTTTGTGAATGGAATTACGGGAAGGCGCTTAGGCCAGGGCCCGAGTGTCCATGACATCCTGACCGGCTCGATGCCGGATGGCCGCGCCTACACCGATGGGGCCGACCATACATGTTCAAACTGGACCAGCAACGCCGATGGCGAGGGCGGCGCGCAAGTTGGGCATTTCGATCGCCAGGGCCTTGATAACACGTCCTGGAATTCAACGCATGGAACTCGCGGTTGCAGCCAGCAAAGTCTGATACCCAGTGGGGGAGCCGGATTTTTCTACTGCTTCACTATTGATTAATCGCCCAAGCGTCGCTCAATATCGCTCACGCGTCGTGCGATGTGCGTTTCTAGTAAGCGTAATAGTAGCGAGCCTCGATTGTGCCGGGACTATTTAGTTCTCCCGCGGTCAATACGGGTCGGAACTTCGTAGACCTTAATTGCACTTCTATGAGTCTTTCGATCCTGGAGGAGTTTTCGCTCGAGCTTTCTATGAACTGAACTTTGGCGGCATTGCCGAGATCATCAATGGTGTAACTGAGGTCTACATAGCCTTCGAAATCCAATTCCGCATTTGCATTCATTCCCCGACTGGTGCGAGTGTGTAAATGGGTTGCAAAGACCGGAATTCTTGGCGGCATGTCCGTTGCCAACGCGCGATCGATGTTCTCGGTCGAAAAACCAGCGTTGACTAAAGCTTGATAGGCATCTCGGTACGCGAGCTTAGCCGCCTGCGCTTTTCCGTAAGACAAATGCCAGTCGCCTAGATCGAGGTGCGCCGCAGCCAACGCTTCCGGACGCAACCCCTCGACTGAGCTCAGGATGTTAATGATGTACTTCAGCGCCTCTGCGCCGCTTTCGTAGCTCTCGTCCATTCGCCGCGGCGAGTTGCGGGTAGCCTGCTCTCTGGAGCCCTCGTAGTTTGGATCGAATGTGTAGTTATCTCGTTCGAAATCCATTTCCTGCTTCGTGACGAATGCCAGTCGGGCAATGCGTTTTGCAATATCGACAAGAATTTCCAGCTCGGCATTGCCAGTATCAGATATGGCATCCTGGTAATCTTTGTAGAGTCGATCAATCTTTCGCAACCTTGCATCGTTTATGTCTTGATCGAAAACATTCTTGATGTCGCCGTTGAATATTGCGTTGGCGCCACCGCCGATTGCGCGCGGCGCCCTGTTTATGACGGCCCGTTGGCGTCTTAAGGCTTGATTTCCTGCTCCATAGTTTTCTCTAAAATAAGCCGTTGTATTCCAGTCAGCCAGATTGATAGCGGCGACGTACATTTCCCGGGATGCCGGATTATAGTGGCGCTGCTTAAGGGAATAGATGAACTCTTCGGTGTCATCGACGCTGCGGATATCGTCCAGTGCCAGATAACTAGGAATCTTCTGTTCCTGCAAGGGAATCTGCTGCAGATTATCCGGGCCGCCATTAACTACAGTGAGCGCTATGGCTTCTTCAAATGCTTCGATGGCTTCCGCATGCCGATCAAGCCCCTGATATGCGACGCCAAGATAGGCAAGCTGCTCTATGAGCTCAGGTTCAGACGAGTTGGCTTGCCTCAGCGGCTCGATGGCTGTCAGATATTCATTGACAGAATTGAGAAGCGCTCTGTCATCGCTTGAACCGCGGCCAGACAGGCTGATGTTGGAATCTGCTGCCGATGAGCGCAGGACCGGTACGAAAACTAGATTACTCAGCTGCGCGTCGTCTTGGGCCGCACAAATATTGGAAAACAGAATAATGGCGCCGAACAGGCTGAGGGAGGCCGAGGTCGAGGCCGTCGTCTTCAACTTGGCGCTTCTTCGATTCAATATCGAAATCATGGTACCCCCAAAGGGTTAACAAGATGCGGTGGCTGCACTTCGCAACGATACTAGCAAATAGCTGGGATGTTTGGTGTCTAGTGCATTGGTCCCAACGGGCTGTCCGACTTGACGCTTTTGCAGCGTTCCTGGACGATGGCCATTAGTCGATTACTTTGGGGCTATATGTCCAGCCTGGAAACATGTTTGCGACTTGTGGCGTCGGCGACAGCTGTTGTGTCCGTATGGTTGATTGGAAAGTGAAAACTCGTTGAACCGGCAAGACGACAAGTCTGGCATTGCAAACATTGAGCGCCGGGCATTCGTTCACAAGGCAGCCGCAACCGCCGTTGCAGCGGCGGTTCCCATAGCAGTACCGTCAATATTGCGTGCTCAGCAACCGCTCAAGCTCCGCTTTCTAACGATCCCGGATCCCGATGGCTGGCACCCGAGCCTGCGGTTGAAGGGTGATTGGCTCATATTCGAAGTCAGCGATGGTGTGCTTTCGGGCTTTGGAGAAGCATCACACAGCCGAGAGGACGAGCGCTGCAAAATCATGGCAGCCGAAGTCTTCGAGCAGCACTTTGCCGAATTTGTTGCGTCGCCGGGATCGTTGTCTTTGATTTCATTGGCGAGCAAGGAAGCCGAGCTTTCGCAGTTAAATCCAGATTTCGTAACGGCAACTGCGATTTCAGGTATCAATCAAGCACTTTACGACCTGCTGGCGAAGCGCGAGCAGGTCCCAGTGTGGCAGTTATTTCGCAGCACGACGCCGCTGGAAGCAATTCCTCTGTACACGACGATTAATCGCGCCTTGCAGTCACGAACGCAGGCCGAATATCTGGACGTTGTTGGCGCATTGAGCAATCAGGGCTTCAAGACGTTCAAGTGTGCCCCGTTTGAAGCTGTAACTTCCCCCGATGAAGGTCTTGGGAAAAGCTCTGCGGGCATAGCAATGCTGACAGCGCTGCGTGAACGGTTTCCGGATTTGGACGTTCGCGTCGATTTCCACGAGCGGTTTCATCCCGAAGACTTTTTCCAGTTGCTTCCCGAGTTTGAAAAATTGCGGTTGGATTGGATAGAAGAACCATTTGGCATGGGCGAGAGTTTTACATTACTTAGGCAACTCACGCGTTTGCGGGTGGCTGCGGGGGAATTGTTTTGGGCTGGTCAGCGCTTTGCTGAGATCGCAGAACATCAATGGGCCGATGTCATCATGCCCGACGTCAAGCATGTCGGCGGATTTGGTGCATTGCTGCAGGTAATCGAGCGCAATGCCGGCCGCGTCGAAGTTTCGCCGCACAATCCGTCGGGGCCGGTATCTACTGCCGCATCATTGCATGCGGCGGCACTATATCCCAGCGAAGTACGCTCTATCGAATATGCGTTTGATCGAGCCGGCACGCGAGCGCGAACCGGTGAGCTCGTTGAAGGCGGCATGCTTTATCTCAGCGACGCCCCAGGCTGGGGAATCAGCCCAGCTTAGAAATTGGCGGCGAGTTGCTGCCGGTAGTCTTCGAGATCTAATGCGACAACGATGCGGTCTTCTCGTAAGACGACGTTTTCTGCTTCTAGTTGGCTGTGTTTGCTGCCGAGATCGGCCGCCGCAGCGACGAGGCGAACACGTTCTTCCGCAGATGTACCGTCGGCAGCGATTGTGGCGGCGATGTCCACTAGCTCTTGCTTGATATTCTGTTTGCCGCGCTCGTTGCTGGCGATGCGGCTGTCTATTTGTCTTAAAGCCGATTCCAGTTCAAATAGCTGACGGCCGGAATTGTAAGCAGATAGAAAATCACTTTCCATGGAGCTTGGGCAAACACCTTGATACGTCGCGCCGCTATGGCCGGTTTCGAATCCATTGGAGGCACGACAATAAATTTCAACGCCTTCATCGTGTCCTGCCCGATAGCTATCGAGCTCGGGTGCAACGCCATATTTGCTGCAGGACTGGCGATAGGTCCCAATGCGTCCAACCGCTTGGCCGCGCGTGCCGTCTTCAAAACCGATGGTGCGCCAGTCGGCGGTAACGCAGGCTTGTTCGCTCATGCCGGCGCAGCCGCTTAGCAGCGCAGCTGTGAGCGTTAGTAAGAGTGCTCGGGAAATTCGTTGCGTTTCGCTCATGGTCCGTACTCGCAAGCGTAATTCTTTGCAGTTTAGTTGCGAATGACTGCGGAACTAGGATAGCGGTCACACTATCGAGCGCTTCCTCTGGCGCGCCACTAGCGTTTTTCGATAATCAGTACTTGGTACCGACCTCTTGGTCCGATAAACGATGCGGCAAGCCAACTGACAAAAGTCACGATGAGCCAGCCGAACATTGCGGGTAAAAAACCGGTAACAACGAAGCCGTCCAGCATCCATGCAACGAGTCCGAACATCGCTGCGTTGATGGCCAGCAAGAACAGGCCAAGCGTAATAATTGTTATCGGTAGCGTGAGTACGACCGCAATGGGCCGAATGACTGCGTTGACAATGCCCATCAAGGCTGCAGCAAGTATGAGTGTGCCCGGTCCGGCGATGGTGACCCCGGGAATAATCCACGCGGCAGCAGCCAAGCCCAGCGCAGTAATCAACATGCGAATAATGATTCCTGTCATTGTGGTTCTCCTTGCCGGCTAGGACAGCGGCAATTGCACAAGCCAACGGCAAAACGACTGCCAAGCCGGCAGGTTGTGAAACGTCAAGACTGAAACGTGATAAACCAGCAGAATCATAAACGCGATGGGGAATGCGTATGTCTTGTTTTGCGACCGCATGTCGAAAATCGAAAGAATGAGTAAAATCAGCTCCGCGAGCAGGAACCCTGCAACGGGCAAGATCGGCGTACCTGCAATTCTTGGCACTAAGCCGACGATTGATGGCACATACGCCCCGATGAGTCTGTCTGTAACTGGGGTAAATAGGGGGAAAAGCGTGGCAACCATATAGCGCGCATGAGCGGGCGCGTTGTGTCGGTGATAGATCGCCAAGCCAAAAAGAAGTGCAAAGGCCACTAGGGCGTTGAATATCAGCGCTATGAAATAGAATGCGGCCGGCGGCAATTGCTGTGGCGGAATGCCCTGCAATCGGAAGTGCATGAAGTTAAGGGTTACGATGATAAGAGCGGGCGCTAGCACATACGAGAGTTTGCCGATTCTGCGATGCAATGGCCGGCGCCTGTTTCGGATCAATAGCGCTTGAGTTACGAGCAGCCCTAGCCATGACAGCATCGCAATGCCATGGGCATGAAAGTGATAGGTGGGCTGCTCGTCAAGCCGAGAAAAATAGCTGGGCCAAAATGCCAGCACGGTGAAGCCTAGAAATACGATGAAAGCGAAAACGCTGTTTCGATTGAGCGCATTGGTGATATTCATTTCGGCAGTATAACAACAGCTTGCCAGGTATCGGTCCGAGCAAACCTGCCTGCTCGATTGAACGGGGCGTTTTGCCCCGCTCAATCCAGCTCAAGTAGCCTCACGCTGCTTGGCGTTCGCTTTGCGCTGAGCTGCCCGCTTCAATCGCGACGGCAAGCCCGTGTACGACGGCCGCAATGCGGAGCGCGCTCTGCACACCTTCGGCAGTGATCGCTGCTTTGCGCACCACGGCTTCGTGCGCACTCAAACACATGCCGCAACCGTTGATGGCCGAAACCGCCAATGAATAGATCTCAAAGTCGACCTTATCTACGCCGGGATTTGCGATGACATTCATCCGCAGCTTTGCTTGCATTTTCAGATACTCGGTATTGCTGAGCATGTGCGTGGCCCGATAATAGATATTGTTCATTGCCATGATCGAAGCGGCAGCCTGAGCGGCATTGAGCTGATTGGGCGGCAGCTCGGCCATGGCAAGCTTCTCAAAATGCCGGCGTAGTTCGCTATTTCTTGCGGCAATGCTTGAAGCATAAGCCGTAGCGAGTATCTGGGTCTTTGTTAGTCCTGGAGACCCTTCCGCTGTCAGCACGCTTGAGAAATTGAGTTTCAAATCTTTGGCGTACGCTGGAATCAAGTTCTTTATCGATTCAATATCCATTAGTTTATCTCCGTTACGCGGCAACTAAATTCTCATCGCCGGCTTGCCAGTTACAAGCGCACAACTCATCCGTTTGCAGCGCATCGAGTACACGAATAACTTCGTTTACATTTCGCCCAACATTCATGTCTGTTACCGAAGCGAATCGAATGAGCCCTTCTGGATCGACAATGAACGTGGCGCGCTTCGCAACGCCTTCAGGGTCCAGAACGCCTAGCGCAGAACTCAAGTCTTTGCGAATGTCAGCCAGCATCGGGAACGGCAGTCCTCGCAAGTCCTTATGGTCATTACGCCATGCCAGATGCACGAATTCGCTGTCGACCGAGCAGCCGAGCACTTGAGTGTCTCTATCCGCAAATTGCTCATTTTGCCGGCCGAACTCTGCGATTTCGGTCGGGCAGACGAACGTAAAATCTTTGGGCCAGAAGAATACAACCAGCCACTTCCCGGTGTATTGGTCGTGCCGAATTGTCTCGAACGCCGTGCTCAAATCTTCTGACACGGTTGCCTTGAGTTCAAACTCTGGGAATTTGTCACCTACGGTTAGCATTGATATATCCTCTCAATTGAGCGCGGAGCGCGCGATTTCATAATCTTCGAGCGCTATCGTAAGATTCGAACTACCATCTGTCTAACAGATTAAAAAGCATATATCATTCGATTTATTAGAAGAAAGGCGACGGCTATGTATAAGCGCAATGTTAATGACATCAACTGGGTGGAAATGCAGCATGGACAGCTATTTCAAAACGAAAGAAAGATGCTGACGCCGCTGCACGAGGCGTATATCCCGAAGGTGGGTTGTTCCATTTACAGGCTCAAGCCGGGCAAACGTGCGTTTCCTCTGCATGAACACTTGGCGAATGATGAAGCGATTCTAATTACCCGCGGTGTCGGCATGCTGCAGTACGGTGAGGAGGAGATCGCGCTTATTGAGGGCGACTATATTCATCTGCCGGCAGCATCTGGCAGGGCGCACCATATGATCAATTCTGGCGAGACGGATCTCGAGTACTTGTGTATTTCGAGCATGCTGTCGCCGGAAATCGTGAAGTACCCAGAATCTAATAAGCTTGGAGCCATGTCGTATGTCGCGCCCGCCGAAGGCGAGGCCAGGAGCCGGATGGTGACATTTCTGCGCCACGAACCGGTGGAGTACTGGGACGGGGAAGCTGACGAATAAAACAGCAGGCCCAATTCTTGTGCGTTAAGCTGCTTTCGGCAGTGGCGTTTTCGGAGGATTCAAGATGAAGCATCAACGTATCAGCAGGCTCGCTTATGGGGCTGCTGCAATTTTGGCAATCAGTGTGGTGTCATTTTTCGCAGGCAAACAGCAGAGTATCGTTACGCGAGCTCTGGCGCAGGAAAATTCGACGCTGTCTGCATTGGATTATCAAGAAATTACTCAGCTGATTAATCGTTATGCATACGGCATAGATACGTGTGCTATGAACGGTTACGAGTATGCAAATGTCTTTACCGAGAACGGCAGGTTTATCGACAATAACTCAGATGCCGGTTTTGCAGCCGGTGGCAGGGTGCTTGCTGAGGGACGGGCGGCCTTGGCCGAGCTTGTCGGTGGCGGTTCGCGCGGTTGCGAAACCAAGCTGGTGTGGACCGATTGGAGTCATCTCATGCTCAACCATGAAATCACGCCGACGCCAAGTGGTGCTTCAGGTCGTGTCTATTTAATGCAGGTTGGAATGAACGGTCCCGGTAGCATCGAGCGCCACGGCGGTTACGAAGATCGTTACGTTAGAACGGCCGAAGGCTGGCGAATCGAGTCGCGAATGCATGTGCGCAACAAGGCCTGGCATGCGCCGGCGTTGCAAACACCCGATTTGCACTAGTCGCCGGAAAACCTGTACCTAGCGCGGCTTTGTAATGGCGTTTTTATTCGAAGTTTTCGTCTTCCTCGTTGCCGGGCTCGTAGTCGTGCCGCTGTGCCACTGGATGGGGCTGAGTTCGGTGCTTGGGTATTTGCTTGCGGGACTGCTGATAGGCCCGAGCGGTTTCGCGTTCATCGGCGATGCCGCCGAGGTGCTGCATTTCGCTGAACTCGGTGTCGTGTTTTTGCTGTTCATTATTGGCTTGGAGCTGCAGCCACGCCGGTTGTGGGTGATGCGAAAGCTGGTTTTCGGGTTGGGTATCGGGCAGATAATCGCTACGGCAGTACTCATTGCAGCCGCGTGCCTGTGGCTGCTCAATTTGAATTTTTCAGCGTCGGTGCTCATCGGCTTCGCATTGGCCCTCTCGAGCACGGCGTTTGTGCTGCAGCTGCTTGGTGAGCAAAAGAAACTCAATAAGCCTCATGGGCGCGCGGCATTCGGCACGTTGCTGATGCAGGATGTTGCCGTCATTCCGGCGATTGCGTTCATCAACATTTTTACCGCAGCGCCGGGGTCCGACGCCGGTTTGAATCCGTTGTACCTCGCTTTAGTAGTCATTGGCTTGATAGTCGCGCGTTTTCTTCTGCGGCCGGCACTGAGATTCGTCGCAGCGACGGGCATCCATGAGTTGTTCACCGCCGCATCGTTGGCCCTTGTTGTCGGTGCTGCGCTGGCAATGGATAGTGTTGGCCTTTCTATGGGGCTCGGCG
>JAHEEO010000229.1 GCA_024640665.1 Rhodospirillales bacterium
CGATGAAGTGTGTTGCCAGCCAATCCAGCAACTCCGGATGGGATGGAATTGCCCCTGCGAACCGAAATCCTCAGAGGTCTCGACAAGCCCTCGGCCGAAGTGCATCTGCCAAATGCGGTTGACGAATACTCGCGCTATCAGCGGATTTTCCGGATTGAACAACCAGCGCGCCAGACCCAGCCGATTTTTGGGCAGATCTTCATCCCATTCATACACTGCCTCGAGCCCGCGCGGCACAACCTGCTCGCCGGGGTTGCTGTACAAGCCGCGATTGAGCACGAATGTCGGAATGGGCTCCGGCGCATCACGCATTACCAACACCTGCGGAACGACAGAAACCGCTCGATTGTGGGCCCCTCGCGCTGCCGTCAATGCAGCAAACGCCGCGGCAACTTCTGCATCTTCGTGCAACAACAATGCAGCGAGTTGCGATGCGAGCTGCTCTGCCTCAAGCGTTTGAGAAACGTCTTCGTCGTGGAGAAACGCTACCTCGAGCGGCGTCAACGCTTTGTCGTATACGCGCAATTCGTCTAATGCACTACCAACAGGGGCCTTTGCTCTAAACCTTGTGCCGAAGGCAACGCCGACGAATTGCTCAAATACATCGGCCGAACTCCAGGGCAAGAAAGTACGTGTAAGCGTATCTCGGACGATGCTGGTTGGCATCAGTTCGCCATTGAGATAAATGCGCGTGCCGGCTGCCCGGCTCGATCCGTCGTAAGTGAATGCGATGTGCGCCCATTCGCCTGTCGGCAGCCTCTCGTCAGATCGCAGAGCGATCATATTAGCCGGCGGTGAATGAGCCAATCTCAGCATCAGATGGCCGTCTTCGATTTCCAGGCTGTAACCTGTGGAACCGGAGTTTTGCTCGGTGCGGTGATTGATAACGGGTGCTTTCTCGTAGATTGCCGCCGGCATGAACCAAAAATCAAAACTAAATGCATCTTGGTTGTCATACCAACCGACATCCGTACCAAGAAACCCCTTATTGGTTTCGTCAAAGAACAGAGCTTGTCCGCGCACGCCCTGTTCCAAAATCGGCCCCTGAATCACGGCGTCCGCCACACCCGTGCTGCCGGCAGGCGACAGCATGAGTTCGTCCTGCACGTAGTTGCGAGGCACACCGAGCAATAATCGATCTCGCTCCCGACGGGCGCGGGTTTGCTCATCGAGGTTGGAAGCATTTACTTCAGTTGCCGACTGCCGCGCACCATAAGGATTGCGCTGTATGCGGACTATTGAGCGCGGCGGATCATTGGGAGGCCGCGGCGGCGGCAAGTCGGCCAAATCGGCAGCAAGGACTGTCTCGAACGGATAGTAAGCAGCCAAACTGGCCGACAACGAGGACTCGATGGTGGCGGCAGCCGCTTCTACAGACGCCGCACGGGTTCGCACGCGCGGCGCGGCATTTGCCAAAGCGTCTGAGTAACTTTGCTCTGCACGCGCCAACTCTGCCGCCAGGGCTGCAACTTCTTCGCTTTGCTGAGGGGTCTCGGGCCATTCGAGCGTGGGGCCGCCCTGAATACCACTAAATCCTGCACCGTAAACGCCTGGCTCGTCATTGCTATTAAAGAATGCTCCCAGAGAATAGTAATCGTACTGGCGAATCGGGTCGTACTTGTGATCGTGGCAACGCGCACAACCGAGCGTTAGGCCCATGAACGCCGTACCCAAAGCATTGTCGGTACGCTCGATCATGTATTCCGCTTTATATTCTTCGTCGATTGCGCCGTTTTCGGTTGTGCGCTTGCCAACACGAAGAAAAGCCGTCGCGAGAATCTGCTCGCGTGTTGCATCCGGCAACAAGTCGCCGGCTAACTGCCAGGTTCCGAACTGATCGAACGGCATATTGTCGTTAAACGCCGAAATCACCCAATCTCGCCACGGCCATAACCAACGGTCGTGATGATCGTCGAGAAACCCGTCAGTCTCGCTCCAGCGTGCTAGATCCATCCAATAGGCTGACATATGTTCGGCATACCTTGGCGATGCCAATAACTCATCGACCATCTCCGAATAAGCGCCCGGCCGTTCATCAGCTACGAACGCGTCAACGGCATCGAGCGTTGGCGGCATGCCGGTCAGCGTGAGGCTGATCCGATTGATTAGAGTTTCACGATCTGCTTCTGGGGACGGACCGAGTTCGGCGCGTTCGAGGTTTCGGAATGCGAACCGGTCAATCTCATTGATGACACGAGATTCCAATTCTGTGGCAGGTGGCGTCAGCCGTTCAGGCGCCACAAATGCCCAATGTTGTTGATACTCGGCGCCTTCGGCGATCCAGCTTCGCAGAATCTGTTTTTCAACTTCGGTGAGCGTTTTGTGCGTCGATTGCGGCGGCATGACCTCTTCGTCATCTGTCGTATTGATTCGCCGAATCAATTCGCTGCTGTCCGGATCGCCAGGCACGAGCGCAAACCGCGGACGCGGGCCTTCGAGTCGTTGCAGGGCCAATTGTCCATCATCCAGTCGCAGATTCGCTTCCAGCGACTCTGGATCCGGGCCATGGCATTGAAAGCAGTTCTCGGAAAGGATCGGCCGAACATGCCAGTTATAGTTGATAGCGTCAGGAACGCCGGTGATGTTGGACGAATCGGGCGTGCATGCCGACAGCAAGCCCGCAGCCGCGCTAAAAGCGCTGAGCGCGCCCAAACCGAACCGCTTCTGTTGTTTCAAATTATTCCGCCCCAGCGTGTACGTACATTTGACATGCGTCGTCTAGTTGAAATGTATAGTAGATACGCAGCGCGCGGTCAAACCTGAGTCAAAGCAAATAACGAAAGAACGAACAAGTGTTGGTACTGCAACTTGGATAGCTTGATCGTCCCGCGTTAACATACCCCGGAAATTAGCGACCTTACATCGGTGATCGGATATGCATGAAGAAGAACGCTCTATCGACCGCCGCAGTGTTCTGGGAGCCACCGGACTCGCTGCGCTGGCAGGCCTGACTGCGACGCGCACTGCTGCAGCCGCAAGCTGGAGCGAAGCTGAAGCAGCCAACGTGCAACTCGTTTATTCGTTTTGCACAGCCTGGTCGACCCTTGACTTAAACCTGGTGACTGCCCATATGACAGAAGATTCCGTTTATCGCATGACGGAAACCACCCCACCGGTCACCGGTCACCAAGCACTCATCGATCAGATGCAACCCTGGGTTGATACATCCAACGCAATCAGCTTTCGCATTCTCGATACATTCGCGAAAGGCCCGCTCGTCGTAAATCATCGAATCGATACGTTCTCTTCTGAATCTCGCCCTTTGACGTGGGAAGGAGTCGGTGTTTTTTTAGTGCAAGAAGGCAAGATCAAAGAGTGGTTCGATTACACGATTCGGGTAGATCGCGGCTAGATTGCTAACGGAGGTTGGGACGACACAGTGAATCGATGCCCAATCTTCAGCCTCCGGTTACGGGTGTCTTAATACGATCCTTTGCGGTGTCGGTGTGCTTGGTAATCGGCACCAGGTCTCCGGCAGCGCCTAATCCAAAACGTGGCATGCCGCTGTAAACTGCTTCGTATTCACCCGCTCTAACCTGATAGGTTTCGTGCCAGATGCCCACATCGCCGCGGCTCTCGGAAATCGTTTGGTTGAAGGCCTTCCAGGCCGGCAGATGGTTGTGATGTTTGCTCTTTGCGTAAGCCTCGAGATGGTCAAAAGATCGCCAGTATTGAATGATGGCCTTGAATCCGAATACGTGGCCCAAAAACCCCAACTGAGGATTCGCTTCAAGCTCCTTTAACATGCGCGGCATTGCGGAGAATACTGGCCACCACTTATGCACCTTCCATGGTTTATTGATCCGCATACCAATCAGGAAAACCACGAAATCACCTTCGATGTCGGCGGTCATTCTGTCAGCAAATATTCTGGCCATACTTGACTATAACCCGGCTCTAACCCGGCTCTCCGGGACTGGCCGATCCTGCCAGCCAAGCCTTGCCTTCACGGTAGAGTTTTTCCACTTCAGGCCCTTTCAGACCCGGCATGCCGGTTTCCTTTACGGCATAGCCAACTTGAGTTTGCAGATAGCCCAAATGCCGATACCCTTCTGGGAACCTTGCCAGCAATTCGGCATCAAGCTGCAGATTGGCATTGATATCCACTGGGTCTATTCGATCTTTCTCATAGATGGGTTGCCGGCGCACCATCCCCCAACGCCCATCGCGTTTTTCAAAAAAATCGTAAAAGCGACCGGTGCACAGCACGTCGCAGATAATGTCGTGGACTGGCGCTCGCTGACTGATCGTCATCTTCGTCTGCGCAATAGCGCGGGTTCCAACGACATCGGCAGTGTGGGCACCCAGAAAATGAATAATGCTGACGCCCTTTTCCCAGCCCTCGCGTCGGCGTTTACAAAACTCTGATGCCGGAGCCTGAAACCAAGTGGCCGACATCCAGCCATCATCGTGCCATAGCTCTGCGAACCGATCCCAATCGCCGGCGTCGCTATAAATTACCCACTGATCGACAATCTCTTGGATCGCGCGCTTATCTGCTGCCACATCTGACATTCATTCCTCCTCGGATATTGTGCCTGTCTCGCCTAGGCGCCCGGCCCCAGGCTCTCATCCGGCCTTGGCAAGCTTAAGGGGTGCAGTCTCCCTCAAGAAGAAACTCACCACAATACCGAGAGCTACTCCGGCAAGCGCCACGTACAACACGCTGCGTAATCCGTAGGTATCCGCGAAGAACCCGGCAATGTACGGCGCAACTCCCCCACCAAAAATCTCTCCTGCGCCCACGACAATGCCGATCGCCGACGACACCAGGCCGATTGGCGCGGATTCCGTCGCGATGGGCCCGGTAATCAACGCCACGTTGCCGAGACAGAAAAACGACGTCACAAACAGTGCAATAAAGAGCGACATGACTGCTGGGCCAGTGCTCGCAAA
>JAHEEO010000230.1 GCA_024640665.1 Rhodospirillales bacterium
GCCGATGCAGTCGCTCTATTGAGTCTTGGTCAAAACGGCGCAGGCGCAGAGCATGAGGCTCGATGACGATTCCGCCACCGACAGTTTCTGCCGGAGAGTTTTGTCTCAAGATGAAGCGCATTCCCCGTGCGCTCGTAACTTCGCGATCACAGCGAAGCTGCGCCAGGCCTTGCTTGCCCGGAGCAATCTCATCGCAATCGAGCAATCGCAGTTTGACTTGCGTTTCCGCCGTACCAACGAGCAAGCGCAGCGCGGCGCCGTTTTTGAGTGCGGCGTCTGCCCCCGGCAGCACAGCTATGCTTGCGTCGATCCGACGGCTTGATGAGACGGCCTGTGGCTGGACGATGGCCATGCCTCGCTCGACATCATCGGCATCCACGCCCCGCAAATTGATTGCAGCGCGCTTGCCTTGTTGCACGCTTTTGGCGGCTGCGTTGTGCACTTGAATACCGCGGATTGTCCCTTGCTTTCCGCCGGGCGCAATCATCACGGCATCGCCCACGCTGGCAACGCCGGTATGGACCGTGCCGGTGACGACGGTGCCAAACCCGGGCTTCGAAAACACTCTATCTATCGGCAGCCTGAACGCTTCCGTTGGAGGTTGCAGCGTGCGTCTCGGCAAGCCGCCGATAAGATCGCGGAGCGTGTCTATGCCCTCGCCTGTTATCGCCGAAACCGGAACGATTAGCGCATTCTGCAGGAACGTACCATTCAACAACTCGTCAAGCTCCATCTGTCGCTTTGCGAGCGTTGGCGCATCCACCAAGTCGCATTTATTTAGTGCGACGATGCCGCAGTGCAGGCCCAGCAGTGTGGCGACATCCAGATGTTCACGGGTTTGCGGTTGTATACCTTCATTGGCGCCCACGACGAGCACAGCGCCATCGAGTCCAGACGCACCGCCGATCATCGCGCGAATGAATGCACTGTGCCCCGGCACATCGATCAAATCGACGTAGCCGTCCGAAAATGGCATATGCGAGTAACCTGCGACGATGGACAGGCCACGCTCGCGTTCTTCCGGCAGCCTGTCTGTCTCTATACCGGTGAGCGCCCGTACCAGCGCTGTTTTGCCATGATCGACGTGTCCTAAGACACCTAACGCCAGATTGCCGTTCGCGTGCACAGTAAGCCCCAGCCGCTATGAACGTAACGGCACGACAACATCGCTAAGCGACTTAGCCGCTATCTCACGAATGCGATCGGCAAGATCACGAAACAAAACCCGCGCCGGCGAACGCGGCCGCCACACGAGCGCATGATTGCGAAATTCTGTTACGCCTCTCACGTCAGTGACTCTTAGTTCATCCTCTGAGCGGATCTCGGACTTCACGTAAAGCGCTGGCAAGAACGCCATGCCCATGCCCATGACAACCATCTGTCGCAGCGTATCAAGACTCGTGCCCTCATAGTCCCGCCGCACACTCGCGCCTAAGCGCTTGCAAAGATCTGAGATCTGGCGATGAAACAGATGATGCTCGCCAATTGTCAGCACCTCTTCTCCGAGCAAATCCGAACGATTGATGCGCGCCCTTCCCGCGAGTCGGTGTTCGCGCGCGATAGCAAGTTTCAGTGGTTCTCTAAACAACGGTGCAACGACAAAATCTTGTGACACGACCGGCAGCGTGGTCAGTATGACATCGTGTTGGGCAAGCTTTAAACCCTCCTCCAGATCGCTTGGCGGCGCTTCGCGCACCAGCAGCTTCAAACCTTCAAATTCCGCATGAATACTCGGCAGAATATGCGGCAGTAGATAGGGCCCCAGCGTCGGCGTAACACCCATTTTATAAGTGCCCCCAACACCGCCGGACAGCGTGCGTGCGATATCTGCAAAGCCGCGCACCTCTTCGAGGACCCGGTGCGCGCTCGGCAATAACTCGCGCCCTGCCGACGTCGGCCAGGTGCCGGAGCGAGACCGCTCAAACAGCTGCGTCTCGAGGGATGCTTCGAGTGCTGCAATCTGCGCCGTGAGCGTCGGCTGCGTGACATCGAGCCGGTCGGCGGCACGCCGAAAACTGCCGTACTCAGCGATCGCAACGAAATAGTGCAGTTGCCGGATGGTTAAGCGTTCCGAAGAAGTCATTATTTGCCCCGCTTCCCAGACTGATAGCTTAAGTCTATCAGATATTTTTTAAATCTATGTATTTGCTATCACACAGCCAAAGCTATATTGCTGCTCAACGTACATCAAGCATTGATGTGCACTACCAGCATACGCGGCAAAGGAGTCCGACTGTCATGGAAAAAATCGTCTCAGGTATCGTTCGTTTTCAACAAAACGCATTTGAAACCCGTCGATCGTTGTTCGCGGAGTTAGCGAATGGCCAAAGCCCGGAAGTGTTGCTCATCACGTGCGCTGACTCCCGCATCGATCCAAACCTGGTTACCCAAACGGAACCAGGCGACCTGTTTATCTGCCGGAATGCCGGCAATATCGTTCCACCGCATGTGCGAGTAGCCGGTGGCGTAACCGCATCTATCGAATACGCGGTTGCCGTGCTCGGCGTCAAGGACATCGTTGTCTGCGGGCACACGGACTGCGGCGCAATGAAGGGCGCGCTGCGGCCCGATGCATTAGACGATCTCCCCCATGTGCAAGGATGGCTTGACCATGCTCGCGGCGCCGTAGAAGTCGTCAAGGCCACCCATGGCGAAGCCGGTTTGGATCAGTTGCAGGCCGTTACAGAGGCTAATGTGCTACTGCAGCTACAGCACTTGAGAACGCATCCAGTAGTAGCCGCAAAACTCGCGACCGGCGCCATCAATTTGCACGGCTGGGTCTATCACATCGAATCCGGTGATGTGACCTGCTTCGACGAGCAAGTCAACAAGTTTGTATCCCTTGAATCACGGTATCAAACGCTGCTCGCCGCGGCGCGAGTTGCAGTTTGATAACGCACACTTGCCTACACAGCGCGCAAAAGTTGAACTGACCGGCTGTGTTTTGAATTCAGCATTTTATAGCGCGGGTTCCCCCATCCCGCCGACGACCGGAATGACGAGTCTGGTCATCCTACGAGGCTGGTTAAAACCAGCCTCTTTTTTTTGTGCGCCTACGGAGCCATCTCGCAAGTTAACACCGCGCTGAAGACCCGGGTTAGGCACGCGGGTAGTTTGCTTGCCAATCAGTCAGCGGTCCGTGCCGGGTATGCATCAAGAATCGCGCTGACAGTGGCATTGATCGCGTTCTCAGGCTCTTTGACATCCGCCCCTGTGATGCGCTTTCGCGCCCAGCCGTGCCAGACTGGCTGGCGCTCTTCGTTGTCAAAGACATCAATTGCAAGGGTTCCTTGCGTGTACATTGCCACGTCAACGTTCGGCCAGTAATACGGCACGCGCCAACGCCAGGGATTGCGGTAATACATCGGATAATCCGTTACTTGAATGACGTCACGAGCCCCTACTGTAAACGCAATGGAAAAGTCGGCGCGGTCGCGCGAAGCCTCTAAGACGTATCCCTTAGCGAGCAGCTGACGCTGAATCGCGTCTTGGATACGCCGAACATTCAGCGGACTGATGTCGACCTGACTGCTTGACGATTCAATGAGCGGCGTATCGTCCACCCACGAAAAACTGCGATAAGCCGAAAAGTCCGCCAGCGAATAAGCGTCACTACCGGCTTGAAGCGACGTACAAGATACGACCGACACGACAGACACCAGCATTGTCGTCCGGCAAAGCATGCTCTTCAGCGAAAACATCGATCCACTCCCATGGCCAATTTAGCTCGTTACAGGTAGACAGAGTGGGGCCGCAATCAGTCATTCTCGATACGAACAACTACGTAGGTAACTCAGTAACAGAGGAATTAAAGATTGAATACGATGCATAGCACCTAGATGGCTTAGCTCGTCTTGGCTAGAACAGCTAAGTACTTGTGCGTATCGAAGCGACCGAGTCCAGCCCTTATGTTCCATACTATGCCTTGTTGATGTGACCTACTTTTTCTGGTCCCACACAATTGTCCGCAGGCTTCGATCTCGTTTCTTTGTCAATACAGGATATCTGTAAGCATGAAAAGCAAGACTGCGCGGAAACGGACTGAGTCGGTGCACAACAGCACGCTTGCAGTCATCATGGCAGGAGGCAAAGGATCTAGACTTGGCGATCTAACGCGCTGGCAAAGCAAGCCTGCCCTGTCATTTGCGGGTCATTACCGCAATATCGATTTTACGCTGTCCAACTGCGTCAATTCTGGCATTCGACACATTGCCTTACTGACTCAATATAAGGCCCACTCGCTTATTCAACACGCTCATCAAGGCTGGAACTTCTTCGACACTCAGGCAGGCGAGTACTGCGAAGTTTGGCCCGCGCAGCAGCGAGCAGGCGATTCCTGGTACCTAGGAACCGCCGATGCCGTATACCAGAACATTGATTTGATCGAAGCGGATCCTTCCCGCTATGTGCTCATTCTGGCCGGCGATCACATCTACCAGATGGATTATCGCGACATGATTGACCAGCATGTCCGCACGGGGGCACAAGTCACCGTTGGTTGCGTCGAGGTGCCAACCCAGGACGCGAACGAGCTTGGCAACATGTCTGTTGACGAGCGGGGGCGAATTGTTCAGTTTATCGAAAAGCCCGAATCCCCCATCTGCCTTCCCGGTCGACCTGACGCCGCGCTTGCCTCGATGGGCATCTATGTCTTCGAGAAATCTGAATTGATCAAGTGGTTACACCTTGATGCCGGAAACCCGCGTTCTCAGCACGATTTCGGCAACGACCTGTTGCCATTAATCATGAGCGAACATCACGCACAAGCGCATAACTTCCGGGACATTTACGCGCGAGGTGTTGGCTACTGGTGTGATGTCGGAACACTCGAAAACTACTGGAAAGCTAATATGGATTTACTGGGTGCAGACCC
>JAHEEO010000231.1 GCA_024640665.1 Rhodospirillales bacterium
ATGCGCGCCCATGGTTGACGAGCATTCCCCAGGTCCGGATTTTATCCGCCAATTGGTCGCGAACGACGTAGCATCGGGAAAAAACGATGGCCGCGTACAGACGCGTTTTCCGCCAGAGCCTAATGGCTATCTCCATATTGGCCACGCAAAGGCGATTTGTATCGACTTCGGCGTCGCAGAGGAGTTTAACGGCCAGTGTTTTTTACGCCTGGACGACACCAATCCAGTTAAGGAAGACATTGAGTACGTAAATGCGATTTTCGACGATGTTCGCTGGCTGGGCTTCGACTGGGGCGACCGTCTGCGTCACGCATCAGACTACTTCGATCAGCTGTATGACTATGCTCTGCAGTTAATCGATCAAGGCAAAGCTTACGTCGATAGTCACAGTGCCGATGAGATTCGCGCCCATCGTGGAACGCTGAAAGAACCGGGTATCGACAGCGCTTACAGAGACCGAAGTGCTGCAGAAAACCGAGCGCTATTCGAGGCGATGGCCAACGGTGAATTCGAAGAGGGCGCCTGCGTACTGCGTGCCAAAATCGATATGGCATCGCCAAATATGAATCTGCGTGATCCAACGTTATATCGAATTCGCAAAGTCAGCCACCAACGCACTGGCGATAAGTGGTGCATCTATCCGATGTACGATTTTGCGCACACTCTCTCGGATGCAATAGAAGGCACAACGCATTCTTTATGCAGCCTGGAATTCGAAGATCATCGCCCCCTTTATGAGTGGTTTCTCGCGCAATTGCCGGTGCCGAGCCAACCGCGACAAATCGAATTTTCACGTTTCAATTTGATGTTCACGGTAATGAGCAAGCGTGTACTCAAGCAGCTGGTGGATGATGGCCATGTAAATGGTTGGGACGATCCACGCATGCCTACGTTGGCGGCGTATCGTCGTCTCGGATATACGCCGGAAGCTATTCGCGACTTCATGAATCGTGTCGGTGTAACGAAGAAGGAAAATACGATCCAGCTTGGCTTGTTGGAGCATTCGATACGCGAAGACTTGAATGAACGCGCTATGCGACGATTTGCGGTTCTTAAACCGCTGAAGCTCGTTATCGATAATTATCCAGAAGAAGGCGAGGAATGGCTTGAGGCCGCAAACCACCCGAATCGGCCAGAGCTAGGGTCGCGCACAGTTCCATTTTCCAGAGAGCTGTTCATCGAACGAGATGACTTCATGGAAGATCCGCCGCGCAAGTTCTTCCGGCTGAAGCCTGGCGGCGAAGTGCGTCTGCGTTACGCTTATATCATCAAGTGTGAGCATGCGGTCAAAGATGACGATGGCAATATCGTCGAATTGCACTGCACCTATGATCCCGCGACGCGCAGTGGTTCTGGCGTCGAGGCGACTCGGAAGGTAAAAGGCACCATTCACTGGGTGTCGGCCGCACATGCAGCACGCGCGCAGGTGAAGCTCTACGATCGGCTGTTTAAGGTGCCCAATCCGGCGGCAGCGGAACGCATCGAAGATGCGCTGAATCCAAATTCGCTCGAAGTCATTGACGACGCTGCCCTAGAGCCCAGCTTATTGGAGGCCGCAAGCAACGATCGCTACCAGTTTGAGCGCATTGGATATTTTTGCGTCGATGCGATCGATTCCAAGCCCGGTCAGCCCATATTTAATCGAACCGTGACGTTACGCGACGCATGGGCGAAGCTTGAAGCTCAAGCATTAGCTGATGCCAACGAGTCGGGCTAATGCATCCAGCCTATCCAGGAGGCTAGATCGGGCTAACCCATCGGTTGGCGAATAATCGTTTTCCAGTTGCTTGGGTTCGCACGCCGAATATCACTTAAGTATATTTCGTGATGCTTACCGGCTCGGCTAGCGCGTTCATCAATGTAGCGATGCAGCCGTTCGACGGTTGGGCCTTCCTCAGTGAACGGTCCAACATGCATGATTTGCGCGCAGTGGCCTTCGGTAAACGCTGCCAGGCGCAAACGCGGTAGCCCTGGCGGATTTTTCTTTTTGCGGACGCTTTCAATCGACTCTGCAATCATTGTATCGGTGACGAAGTCGGGTTGCATGATCATCATTGTCCACTTCCAATTGCCCCTGTCATTGGCTTCGAAGGCCGACATATCGTCGGCCCACCACAAACCTTCCAGTGGCATTACGCCGTAGTCGATGGCCTGCGGGCCTTTCTTCAGTGCAAATTTTGCTCCGTAGGCAACAGTAAACAGGGCCTCTACCGCTTCCGCATACGCTTGGGTTGTGCCGGGATCACCCACACCATCGACCATCAGGTAGCGTAATTCCGGAACGTCTATTTCGCTGACTTCTTTGGCGCTGCAACTGTACAGCGGCTTAAGTTCTTTTTTGAGATCGATTTTTTTCATCGATGCCGCGTCAGTATCAGGGGATTCGAACTAATTGGCAGAGCAACAGCAACAGCAGCTGCAGCTTCGCTGTCCGGATCGATTATAGGCAGCTCAGCGTTTTCCTTACATCACTTTTCTGGCATACACTGTGAGGAGTTCTGCTGATAAGGGGAGATCATGCGGGTATGTTCGGCTTCGCTTGTTGCGCTGGCGCTGTGTGTTGCGGCACCCGCGCTGGCACAGATCGATATGTCTGGTGCGTGGCGTACGCTGCGGCACGAAGACTTGCCTGATCGAGGTCCAGGGGTTGGTTTAGGCGATTACAGCGGCATTCCGCTGACGGATGCTGCCCGTCAGTGGGCGCAGAGTTGGGATGCATCACGGTTGAGCATGCCAGAGCAGCAATGCCGAGCGCACGTTGCGCATTACATTTATCGTGGCCCGATGAATTTGCGTATATGGGAAGAAAAAGACCCGCGTACGCAGGAGGTCATTGCGCTAAAGCACTATGTGAGTACGTACGAGCAGACCCGGACCATTTGGATGGATGGTCGCCCGCATCCGCCAGGTTATGCGCCGCATACGTGGATGGGCTTTTCGACTGGCCGATGGGAAGGCGATCGACTCGTTGTAGAAACCACCCATATCAAGCAGGGTTGGCATCGACGTAATGGTGTGCCGGCCAGTGATCTGACGACGTTCACTGAGCACTTTGTGCGCCATGGCGATAGCTTGACTCAGATTACTGTCATTCGAGATCCGGTCTATTTCACCCAGCCGATGGTAAAGAGCCAGCATTTTGGGCTAGTCCTGCGGGCCCTGCCGCAAAGAAGCTGGCTTTGGCCATGTACGGCCGTTGTCGAAGTTGCCACGCGCGATCCTCACGAAGTACCCCACTTTCTCCCGGGCATGAATCCTTACATTGAGTCGTCGCGCGCCGAAGTGAATCTCCCGAGTGACGGCGCCGAAGGCGGAGGAGCATCGCTTTATCCCGAGTGGCGTGAATTGAGCACTAATAAAAAACGCGATTCGCTTCGGACCACGGTGGGTCCAGCAGAATCGGTTATGGAGCCTCTGGTAGCAGACGACGAAGTGCACATTTGGCCCGTTCGGGATAACGTTTATATGCTGGTGAGCCGCGACGGCAATTCAACGGTGCAGCTTGGGCGCGATGGCGTGGTTGTGGTCGATGCAATGACCGAATCAAGAGCGCCCAAATTATTGGCGGCAATTCAGTCTTTGTCCGATCAACCGATACGCTATGTGATCAACACCCATGCACATGCAGACAAGATGGGTGGCAACGCTATCTTGGCGGCGGCGGGTTCCACGCGCACGGGCGGCGTCGTTGTGGCGCAAGCCGGTTCCGCAATTGCTGAAAGCGCAGCGATCCTGGCGCACGAAAATGTGTTGCAGCAAGTCAGTGCTCCAACAGGGCAGGAATCTGCCTTGCCGTATGCGGCTTGGCCGTCCGAGACGTTTTTCAACGATCGGCGAGATTTCACGGTCAACGACGAAGGCTTGGTCGTGCAACATATGCAAAACGCACACACAGATGGTGATACGTTGGTTTTTTTTCGCCGCTCCGATGTGATCGCGGTCGGTGACGTATTTAGCACGACCAGCTATCCAGTTATCGATCAAGCGCGGGGTGGTTCAATTCAAGGCATCATTGCTGCGCTGAATTCGATTATCGATTTGGCAATTCCCGATGTCGATTATCAGGGCGGCACGATGATTGTGCCCGGTCACGGCAGACTGAGTGATGAAATGGATGTTGTGGAATATCGCGACATGGTTGTAATCATTTACGATCGAGTGGCCGATATGATCAATCGTGGCTTGTCATTGCGGCAGGTTCAAGCGCAGCGACCGACGTTTGATTTCGACGCGCGTTATGGCGCCGAGTCGGGGCCTTGGACAACACAGATGTTTGTCGAGGCGGTGTACAACGGTTTAGCGGGGGCGTCACGATGAACTGCCAGAAGGTTTGGCTGGCTTCGCTGCTGCTGAGCACATTGATGTCGAACGCCTGGGCTCAGCGTGCTGCGCCATCGACCAATTCGCCTAGAGCGCGCGCGCCGGTCGATCTCACAGGCACATGGGTATCGGTGGTTACAGAAGACTGGGCATGGCGTATGCAAACGCCGCGAAAAGGCGATTATGCGAGCGTGCCTTTGAACGATGAAGGTCGACGGGTAGCCGATACCTGGACGCAGGCGCTAGATGGTTCCTGTCTCGCTTTTGGCGCGGCGGCCGCATTGCGCCAGCCGACACGTCTGCGCATTCAGTGGCAAGACGACAGGACGTTGAAAATCGAAACGGACAATGGCCAACAGACTCGGCTATTGCGATTTGGCGTCAATTCCGCTGACGTAAGCGTCCCGAGGAGTTTGCAGGGCTACTCAATCGCCAGCTGGCAAACTGCAGATTCCGTGACTGGCAGTGGCGCGGATGGAGGCATTGTAACGACCATGCTGGACGCACCGCCGTGGGCATCTCTCAAGGTCGAAACGTCGCGGATGTTTGC
>JAHEEO010000035.1:0-11447 GCA_024640665.1 Rhodospirillales bacterium
CGCCACGACGAATCGCCCCGGCTCCAACCACATTTCAAGGTGCGGACACGCAGACTTCACATGTGCGATACCGGCATCTACGGCTGCCATGTCGAGTGGCGCTTCGCCCGGCTTTTCAGGAATTCCCAAACCACCGCCTAAATCCAGATAACGCAAATCCGGAAATTCGCCAGCTAACGCCGAGAGCTTTTCTCCGGTCTCACGCCAAGCAATAGGATTCAGCACGCCACTGCCCACGTGTGCATGCAAGCCCACAACACGCGCACCGGCCTTGGCCACCAGACTTAAAAGCTCCTCTAATTCGAATATGGGTACGCCAAATTTCGACTGCACACCGGCAGTACGCACATGTTCGTGGTGACCTCGGCCTTTGCCGGGGTCTATGCGAATGAGCAACTCCTTGCCGCGGAATAGCTCGCCCCAATACTGCAAGGGATAGAGACTATCCAACGTCAACTGGACGCCTTGATCCAACGCCCATTCATATTCAGCCCGAGGCGCAAAGTTAGGCGTGAACAGTATGCGCCCCGCAGGAATGTTCGGAATTGCTTCGCGTA
This sequence comes from Rhodospirillales bacterium, assembly GCA_024640665.1. Classification (GTDB taxonomy): domain Bacteria; phylum Pseudomonadota; class Gammaproteobacteria; order Steroidobacterales; family Rariloculaceae; genus JAHEEO01. The sequence continues at coordinate 558 of JAHEEO010000035.1, forward strand.
TCCGCGCAATCTCGCCTGGCGAAACGCATTCAAAGTCGACACCGTGTGCATCCACTTCCTTCAATACTTCGACATTCGAATTCGCCTTCATCGCGAAGAACACACGACTCACCGACTTGAGGCTTGTAAGTGATTTCGCCGCTTCGGCGATAGTGGCGCGGTCGTATACGTAAGCAGCTGAATGCTGCTTGGCGATTTCGATCAGTTCGCTGCGCTTGTTATGCCACCAGGTTCGCTCTAGCGGGCGCGTTGGCTGCTCTTCAACTGACAATTGCGACCAAGTCGGCCCGAACACGCCGCCGCGAAGACGACTAACCAGGCGCGCATGCAGATTCTTTACCAATCGATGCGCATGCTCTGCGCCAACGACGACCGTTAGATTCAGGTCGTTAGCCGCCTGAGTAACCAGGTGGACACGATGCTCTTCGAAGACCTGAAACGCGGGCGCCAACTCGTGTAAAGACGCACGAATTCTCCTGCCTACGAGTGTAACGGCGGCACAATCATCAATGATGTTCACGCGACAAATCTGCTCAAGATCAGCGGCCAGAACCTGGATTTCTGAACGCTGTGTAGCATTGGCGCTCATATCTACAGTCACCGTCACGTTGCTCTCTGAGGTGGATATAAGATCGACCGAAACGCCATGACGGCGGAAGCATTCGAACGCGCCAGCCAGGAATCCTACTTGATGCCACATTTCGAAGGACTCCATCGAAATCAGCGTAATGCCGCCACGATGTGAAACCGCCTTCAACTGCGGTGAATCCTCACCTGATGCCGCCGAAATCACGGACCCGTCCCAATCAGGATGAGCAGTGCACTTTAGGAACAACGGGATGCTGCACTTGCGTACTGGAGAAATACTGCGCGGATGCAGTATGCCGCCGCCAGCCGAAGCAATTTCCTGGGCCTCGCTGTAATGCAGCGACTTGATCAGACGGGCATTGGGAACAGCCCTCGGATCTGCACTGAAAAAACCTGGCACATCCGTCCAGATTTCCAGACGACGGGCCCTGAGTTTAGCGGCAAAATACGCTGCGGAGGTATCGGAGCCACCTCGCCCGAGCAACACAATATCGCCTGCGCGGTTGCTTGCAATAAACCCTTGCGTGAGAATAATCGAAGCTGTTTTTTCGAGCTTGGCGAGCAGTTGTTCGTCTTTTTCGTGATTGCAGCGAGCAGCAAGAAAGCTGGCCGATTCAGGCTGTTCTGGGTCGCTCTCGGTAATCAGTAAAGAAGTCGCGTCGACAAGCTCGACATCAAGGCCTTGTGCTGAAAGGTATGCCGCGCCCAGCCGTGTAGCCGCCATTTCACCTGCGGCCATGATACGTGCGTGAACCCGCGGGCTCGCTTCTCCCACAAGCTGAACACCAACGGCAAGTTGACGCAAACTGGCGAACACTTCATCCAGCATCTCTGCCGAAACCTCGAGCGCGGCGGCCAAATCGACATGCCGAGTTTTAATCGTTGCGAGTAGCGGCTCAATGTCGTCTCCAGCCACTGCTGCCTCGATGAGCTTAACCAATAGATTGGAGACGCCAGCCAATGCTGAGTGGCAGACAAACGGCTGCAAACCCTCGTCCAGGCGCTCTCGCAGCAATGCGGCAATGTGGCGCCAATTTTCCAGTGTCGCCACGCTGGTTCCGCCAAACTTCAATACCGCCCAGCGAGACTCGGGATAGGGAGTTTCTACTTCACTGCCATCGGCAATGAGCCGGCCATGTACCTGTGCTGCCATGACTAAGCGCCGCCTTGGGCAATCAAAAAACCGCTGCTAAAACACATCGGTAACGGCACCATTCGATGCGGACCCCACCAGGTGCGCGTACTTTGCCAGCAACCCTCGGGAAACCCCATTGTCGACACTTTGCCATGCTGCAAGCCGCTGTTTGAGTTCTGCATCGGACAGGCCCAGATCAATGGTCCGTTTCGTTGCGTCTATCGTAATGACATCGCCATCTTGAACGATCGCTATTGGCCCGCCGACAGCCGCCTCCGGCGCGATATGACCGACAACGAAGCCATGGCTGCCGCCGGAAAAACGACCATCGGTAATCAGCGCGACTTTGTCGCCAAGCCCCTTACCGATAATTGCGCCGGTAGGACTGAGCATTTCACGCATGCCGGGGCCGCCTTTTGGTCCTTCAAAGCGGATAACGACAACATCTCCGGCGCGCACTTCGCCGCCGAGAATTGCCTTCAATGCATGCTCTTCGGAATGATAGACCCGTGCTGGCCCGGAAAATCGCGTGCCTTCCTTGCCGGATATCTTTGCTACCGCCCCGTCAGGCGCTAGGTTGCCATATAGAATCGCGAGATGGCTCTCCGCCTTGATCGGATTGTCCAAACTTCGAATGATGTCCTGACCACTCGGGTAGTTGCCGGCGTTTGACAAGTTTTCAGCAAGCGTTTTGCCGGTCACGGTCAAGCAATCGCCGTGCAGCAGTCCCGCATTCAGCAGTGTCTTCATTAACGGTTGAATGCCACCGATATGGATCAACTCCGACATCATGTAGCGACCGCTTGGACGAAGATCGCCCAGCACAGGAACACGTGCACCTATCCGCGTAAAATCGTCAAGCGATAAATCAACATTTGCTTCATGCGCAATCGCAAGCAAGTGCAGCACGGCGTTGGTCGAACCACCCAAAGTAATCACGGTCGTGATTGCGTTTTCAAACGCTTCTTTGCTCAGAATGTCGGAAGGCTTGATGCCACGCTTGATCAGATTGACGACGGCCTCACCTGCGGACCGGCAATCGGAGATTTTCTCTGCCGACACAGCTTCCAGCGCCGAACTATTGGCCAAGCTTAAGCCTAGAGCCTCGATTGCCGATGCCATCGTATTGGCGGTATACATGCCGGCACATGAGCCGGGACCTGGAATTGCCGTTGCTTCCACTTCCGCCAGTTCTGCATCGTCGACACGGCCGGCAGCATGACCACCGACGGCCTCGAATACGCTGACGATGTCTCGATGCTTGGGTCCGGGCTTGATGGTGCCACCGTAAACAAATACCGAAGGCCGGTCCAATCTCGCCATAGCCATTGCGCAACCTGGCATGTTTTTATCGCAGCCGCCGATGGCCACAAAGCCATCAAAGCCCTCACCGCCAACGACCGCTTCGATGGAATCGGCAATGACTTCGCGCGAAATCAGTGAATAGCGCATGCCGGGCGTGCCCATGGAGATGCCGTCAGACACGGTTATTGTGTTAAATAGCACACCTTTCCCGCCGGCCGCGTCCGCGCCAGCGCAAGCCTCGCGGGCCAAACCATCGATATGCATATTGCACGGGGTCACCATACTCCAGGTGGATGCGATACCGACCTGTGGTTTCTGGAAATCTGCATCGGTAAATCCCACCGCCCTAAGCATTGCTCGGCTCGGCGCTTGCTCGACGCCGTCGACCACGACTCGCGAATAGCGCCGTGGATCGGTTGTGCGGGATTCATCAGTCATCGCAATTCTCGGTTTTTTAGGTTAACGGGCAATTATCCCCGTTCCAGTGCGGGCAGAGCAACTATCCGGGCCCTCTTGTGGAAAGTCGCTGTTACTCTACAATCGGGCAAGTGGGAGTTCATTGGGGTTCGGTAGCAGCGTAATGCGACTTACCGATATTGGCATGCCAGATACATACAGCACAGGCGCATACGCCAGCGCCGGAGACGCGCTATTGAACGACATGTCGGTGCGCGATCGATCTACCCTGCTGCACGTTGACAAATCACTTCACGAACACTGGCGGCTCGGCCAAAACGTCATTCTGAGCTGGTGTCCAGAACCGCGCGGCCTGTCCGTGCTGGTCGTTCCACACTACGCGGTTGCCGAATACACAGAGGGCGACCCAAAAGCCACCCGACCCGCTGACCCTGCGGATGCAACCAGCTATCCACATGCTTCCGAGGAGTTTTTTCAATCGTTGCTGTCACGTGAGCGAAGACTCACACCCCAGCAAATGGCCAAAGTCGGCAGACTGCTGCAGATAGAAAAGACTCACATCCCTCTGAGCGAACCGCTGCCCAACAAGCCAGAACATCTGCAAATCATCGAAAACATGATTAAGCGCTATAGCATCAGGTACGTGCCGTACCGTGCAGTGGCGCTGTTCGATATCGTTGGTTTTGGGCTTTTGACGCCGTTCGAGCAAATGAACCAAATTAACAGTCTTGCCTACTCCCTGAATTCCGCGCAAAGCAAGTTGTTACGCAAGAAGATCGATATTAACTTCGCAAGATCTACGACAGGCGACGGATTCTATATATGGAATCGCGACCTTTCTCTAGAAGCAAATATCAATCTCTACCAGTTCATGCATCTCGTATTGGCAGACAACGCCATCGCACGCAGTAAGGCTCAGCACCGAACTGCACCGAGACTTAGAGCTTGTTTTCACATCAGCAGCTGTTACGAGTTTCATCACGCGGAAGGACTGAATCCGGCTCTGTACGACTATATCGTTGGAGACGTGACCATAGAATTAGCCAGAATGGTTGACCGTGCTCTACCAGGACAAGTGTTGGTTGGCGAATTCAAAGCATCGCTGCCAAGTTCCGACAACGGCGTTGCTGGCCACATCACACTCAATTCCATCGAATTTATTGGCGCCGCCGAACAAAACCTTGGCAAGCTGGAAGGCCTAGAGCTCTCTGGCGAGAAAGTGGATGCCATCAAATGCTACTTAACAGGCTCCAATTTAGGCAACGGCAAATTTGCTATTCGCCGCATCATAGTCAATGACAAACACGGGATATCTCGCCGCGTCTACAATGCAAAAGTAAATATCTATAGAACCAATGCACAACCGATACTGCTCGGCATCGAAGATCATATTCTCGAAGGGCGCAGTGCCTAGAAACGCGGCGACGCCGGCATCAAACTCTGAGTCGGGCTACGTATTGCTATTGTAGCGCGGACCATTGCTGCCGTTCCGCAGAGACATCGGTGGAGATGGTGTCATCATTAGGCGAAATGGTCTTGGGCTGCTCCACTTTCTCCGGCTCATCGCGTTTTCCAGCAACGGCGAATCTGAGCTGATGATGCCCCACAGCGATAAAGTCACCGTCCCTCAGCTTGTGCTCGCGAACTCGCCGGCCGTTTACGAAACAACCGTTCGTACTATTGAGATCGATAATCATCCAGCCGCCATCGGTTTGCATGAATAGATTTTGGTACCGACTCAGATAGGTGCTGTCCAAGCTTATATCGCAGGTAGGATCACGACCGAGAATCATGCGGGGTCTGCTCAAAGAAATTTCGGCAAGCTGCTGTCCGCCGCTTGAAACAACTAGGCGAGCCGCCTCAATTTTCAGCCCAGACAAATCGGCTATACGAACAGCATCGGGCGAGAGAGTTTCATCAATGGTTCGCGACCAGTTGTCCGGAGCATGCCGCAAATGCAGGCGCGCGCCCACGCCTTTAATAATGGTGCTACTGAGCCTCGGAGTTTTAACAATGTCGACATTCTGTTTCGCAAGCTCATTCAGAGCATCGCAACACAGGGCATTGATATCGCCGACGACGCCCTGAGTGAAAGCTTGCACATCCAATACGACATTGTCGGGAATGAGGTCATTTGCCCATTCACATCCAGCGCCTTGCAGACAGATTCTCAGGTACGAGTGAGTTTCCTCTAACGTAAAACCAATCAGTCGTGCATGTTTCGCCGTAACCGCACGATTATTGGTCTCGTGATCGGCCATGATCTCATCAACAAGCTCATCGTTTCGCGTCAGAAAAACAAACTGCAGCAGCGGTAAATGCCTCGCCTTTAACTGCAACAACGAACGAAGCAGTGCCACAACATCAGTTCTCTGACGTTCGAGGCCATCGACAATAACGACTGACAGGCGGCCATTGACGCGTTGATGAGTCAAATAGACTTGCAGAATATTACGCAACTCTTCGACGCTGCCTTCAACGGGCCCTGGCCCGAGATCATGCAGCAATTTTTCCAGCAGTCGGCGTGGCGAATCGATATCTGGGCTCACCCAGCTCAGCGGCAAATCTTTGAAGCCGCGCACCCGCTGTGAAAGCAAAGTGGTTTTGCCAACTCCTGCAGCGCCGGAAACCAGCAGACTTTGAATCTTGCCTTCTCCGACTTGACGAATCAGCGCGGAGATCTCGCGCATCGACTGAGAGACGAAGAGCGGACGAACGCTGTCCTCGGCGAAAGGATTTCGATCTAGCTTGTACTGCTCAATGAACATAACGCAACTCAGGTGCGAAACATCGATGCAGAATTTTGTGGATAGATCCCATGAGACCTAGGATTCTTCTTGTTATTACTTGTACTAACCGATTGTCTCGCAAATCGACTTGAACCACCATAGGTGAGCGTAAAATCGCTACTCGGATTTGAAGATTGGTCGGGGCGACTGGATTCGAACCAGCGACCCCTTGCCCCCCAGGCAAGTGCGCTACCAGGCTGCGCCACGCCCCGACTGAAGATAATTATGGATTTACCGAACGGCTGGGTCCAGCGTTTAACGCCGCAACACCTTTAAGACTTCTTCCAGCTCTAAACGGACTTGCTTGATGATCTGCTGACTTTGACTCGTGTCAGTTCGAGCAGTATTCCCTGCAAGCTTTTGGCGCGCACCACCAATCGTGAATCCTTCTTCGTACAACAAGCTCCGGATTTGGCGAATGATCAGCACATCCTGCCGTTGATAGTAGCGTCTGTTGCCGCGCCGCTTGACCGGCGTCAGCTGCGGAAACTCTTGCTCCCAATAACGCAAGACATGCGGTTTCACCAAACACAGGTCGCTGACCTCACCTATCGTGAAATAGCGCTTGCCGGGTATTGGGGGTAGTTCGTCGTTATTTCCGGGTTCCAGCATAAACTTCTACTCGCGACTTTAGTTTTTGTCCCGGACGAAATGTCACCACGCGCCGCGCAGTGATTGGAATTTCCTGTCCCGTCTTAGGGTTTCGTCCAGGTCTTTGGTTTTTATCGCGCAAATCAAAGTTTCCGAATCCGGATAGCTTAATCTGCTCGCCTGATGCTAAGGCGCTTCGGAGATCTTCAAAGAAAGAATCCACAAGCTCACGAGCTTCGCGCTTGTTTAATCCAAGCTCGTCAAAAAGCGATTCAGCCATGCTTGCTTTAGTGAGTGCCATGAAACGGTGTTCTTTGTTTAGGTTCTTATTGTTGCGTCGAGGTCACGCTGCAAACTCTGCGTAACGGACAACACAACTTCATCCGCATCTCCGTCGGTAAGGGTGCGCGAAGCGTCCTGCAAAATCAAGCCTAACGCGATGCTTTTTCTTGTTGCATCTATGCCCTTACCGCGATAGACGTCGAACACGATGACATCTTTAAGTAGCGGTCCCGCCGAGAATTTAACGTTGTCAATGAGGCTTTGCGCGGTTAGTTGCTCATCTACCACGACTGCAAGGTCGCGCCGAATATGCGGCAAGTTTGAGTAGACGCGAAACTTTGGCACACTGGCGGCAAACGATTCCTCCATACGCAACGAAAATAAAAACACGTCTCCGCGCAGATCAAGATCTTTTTGCAGCTGGGGATGCAATGCTCCAATCCAACCGACTGCGATGCCCGAACGTTCGATGCGAGCTGTCTGACCGGGTCGTAATGCGGGGTGCTCAGCGGCCGTAAACGAAAATTCGTCGAGTTGTCCCGACAGTGCAAGAACAACTTCAACGTCGCTCTTCAGATCAAAAAAATCTACTTTTCTGGTGCCGCTATCCCATGTCTCGGGAGCGTAACGTCCCACTGCCAAGCCAGCAACGACATTGGTTTGTACGAGTTTCTCGTCGAATCGGGGGCCGATTTCAAACAGCCGCAAATCGTCGGCTTGATGCGCATGATTCTTGCGCGCAGTCTCGAGCAAACCCGGCCAGAGCGATCGCCGCATGACGCTCATATCGCTGGCGATGGGATTCGCCAACTCGGCGAACTGCCTGCCTGGCGATATCTGTTCAGCAATGCGCTCATCTATGAAACTGTAAGTAATAATTTCGTAAAAACCGCGATCGACTAGCACGTCACAGACTAAGTCACGGTCAACACGCGTTTCAGTCATCGAACGCAGATGCGTAACTGTGCTGCCAGCAGTTGCTGGAATTTGATCGTAGCCAACCATTCGGCCAACCTCTTCAATGAGATCTGCTTCGATATTGACGTCGAAACGAAAGCTTGGAGGCACGACACGCCATCCATCCGAGAGCGCTTCGACGGACATCCCGAGCCGATTTAACATAATTGAAACATCGGCGGCATCCAGGGCGATTCCGAGCACGGCTTCGAGCCGAGCCTTTCGCAACTCGATTGCTGGGCGTTGCGGCATATTCGACGCTGCTGCCGCTATGTTGACGGGCCCAGCTCGTCCGCCAGCAATCTTCACGAGCAACTTAGTTGCTCGCTCTATGGCGCGCTCTTGTCCTGCCGGGTCGACGCCGCGCTCAAATCGAACGGAGGCATCGGTATGCAATGCGTAACGGCGCGCACGTCCGGCAATTGCATCGGGCGCAAAGAAAGCCGCCTCAAATAGCACTTCTGTCGTGGCTTCCGACGTCGCCGTTGACGCGCCACCCATGATACCCGCCAAACCGATGGGTCCTTGGGCATCCGCAATAACCAGTACATCGCTGTCCAGCTCGATCGCCTTGTCATTCAACAACACGAGCTGCTCGCCAGATTGCGCGTATCTTGCGGTGACCTTTTCGTTCAATTTACTGACGTCATATGCGTGCAATGGCTGTCCAAGCTCAAGCATCACGTAATTCGTCACATCTACAATTGGATTAATCGGCCGCAGTCCCGCTCGACGCAGCCGCTCTTGCAGCCACAGCGGCGACGCGACTTGATTATCGACTTCTTGTATCAGTCGTCCGCATATCTTGGGACATGCTGCCGGCGCAAGAGAAGCAATCGGGAACTGTTTTTGTATCTCGTTAGCTACGTTGCCAAACGCCGGTCCGCGCAGCTCCTTGCCGTGCCGTGCAGCAACCTCTCGAGCAACACCCAGCACGCTGAAACAGTCACCGCGATTCGGCGTCAGATCGATATCTAAGACGGCATCGTCCAAATCCAGAAACGCAACGAGCTTCTGGCCGAGTGTTGCCGCTGGATCCAGCAGCAATAGCCCGTCGCTATCATCCGAAATACCAAGCTCTTTGCCCGAACACAGCATCCCGCTGGACAAGACGCCGCGCAGCTTAGTGGCCCGAATCTTCTGGCCACCAGGCAGGCTTGCGCCCACGGGGGCGAACGGCACAACGCAGTCTTCAACGACGTTTGGCGCGCCACAGACCACTTCATGTACTTGAGACCCGTCGTTGACTTGGCAAACCTTCAGGCGATCGGCCTGCGGATGCTTTTTGATCGCTTCTACTCGCGCAACAACTATCTCTTCCAAGCCAACGTTCAGCTGGGTAACTGAGTCTATTTCGAGTCCGGCTGTCGTGAGCTCTTCTGCAAGCCGCTCAGCACTTTCGTCATAGACCACCCACTCCCGCAGCCAGTTGAGATTGATTTTCATCGCTGGACCTCAGCCAAACTGCCGCAAGAATCGAACGTCATTTTCGAAAAACAAGCGCAGGTCATGAACGCCATATCGCAGCATCGCAAGACGCTCGACGCCAAGCCCAAACGCGTAGCCATTGAACTCTTCTGGATCCACACCTACGTTTCGCAGAACGTTTGGATGCACCATTCCGCAGCCGAGGATTTCAAGCCACTTTCCAGACTCGGATAACACGTCCACTTCAGCGGATGGCTCTGTAAAAGGAAAATACGACGGCCTGAATCGAAGCTCGACTTCTCGCTCGAAGAACTTGGACACGAACTCGTACAGGATAAATTTCAGATTCGCGAAACTGACATCACGATCGACTAACAGGCCTTCTACCTGCGAGAACATAGGCGTGTGCGTCAAGTCTGAATCACAGCGATAGACGCGCCCAGGCGCAATTAGCCTGATTGGCACGCCGAGTGACTGCATTGCACGAATCTGAACCGGCGATGTATGCGTTCTCAGCAAATGGCCTGACGGAAAATAGAATGTGTCATGCATCGCGCGTGCCGGGTGATTTTCCGGAATGTTCAGGGCTGAAAAATTGTGAAATTCATCCTCAATTTCCGGGCCCGTGTGAACGTCAAATCCTGCATGGCCCAAAATGTCCGAAATTCGCCGCATGGTTCGCGTCACAGGATGCAGACTGCCACGTTTAAGTCCGCGGCCAGGCAGTGTGACGTCGATACTATGGGCTGCCAGTGCAGCATCGAGTTCAGCCGATTCGAGCGCTTGCTTGCGCGTTTCCAGCAGACGCGCAAATGCCTGCTTTGCCTCGTTGATTAACTTGCCGGCTCCAGGGCGTTCCTCGGCGGATAGCCGCCCGAGCTCACGCAATTGCAGCGTGAACTCACCCTTTTTACCCAGGTAAGCTACTCGTACTGTCTCGAGCTCGGACAGAGACGTCGCAGCCTCTACTGCAATGCGCGCCTGCTCGAGGAGTTGAGCCTCGATGCCCATTGCAAAAACCTCTGAATGAAAGCTATTAAGCTTCTAGTGCGGCTTTTGCGGCATCGGCGATTGCGCTAAATGCAGCCGCGTCATGCACAGCGATGTCAGCGAGCACCTTTCGGTCCACTTCAATCTCCGCAATTTTGAGCCCATTGATCAAGCGGCTATAGGACAAACCGTTGAGCCTTGCTGCAGCATTGATACGCGCGATCCATAAAGCTCGAAACTGTCGCTTGCGCTGGCGCCGATCACGATATGCATATTGCCCGGCCTTAATGACGGCCTGCTTGGCGACTCTAAAAACCTTACTTCGGGCGCCGTAATAGCCCTTCGCTTTGGTTAAGACTCGCCGATGCCGCGCTTTGGCCTGAACACCACGTTTTACTCTTGCCATGG
>JAHEEO010000035.1:11457-17428 GCA_024640665.1 Rhodospirillales bacterium
ACCTCGGCGGGCTGCCCCAACTGTCGCTTACGCTTAGAAGACTTCTTGGTCAGGATATGGCGCAGATGCGATTGCCCGCGTTTGAATCCACCGTTGGCCTTTGCACGGAAACGCTTAGCAGCGCCCCGATTGGACTTCATTTTTGGCATTGCTTCTCTCCTTAAACGGATGTTAGCCCAAGTCCAGACTGCCATTTCTGCTTGGGCGGTCGACACGCAATTGCACAGCAATTCGGCGCGCGTCAACTCTTAATTTTGCGATTCGGAACTCGTCCGGCGCTTATCTTTTTCTTGGCGCTATCACCATAACCATTTGGCGGCCTTCCATCGATGGAAACTGCTCGACTGTTCCCAACTCCTCGAGGTCCTTTTGTACCCGCCGCAATAGCTCAGTACCGAGCTCTTGATGCGCCATTTCACGACCACGGAATCGCAATGTAACCTTGGTCTTGTCGCCTTGAGACAGAAACTTGACCAAATTGCGAAGCTTGACCTGATAGTCGCCTTCTTCGGTACCGGGTCGGAATTTTACTTCCTTAATCTGAATCTGTTTCTGCTTTCGCCGAGCTGACTGAGCTTTCTTGCTCTGCTCAAACACAAACTTACCGTAATCCATGATGCGGCACACTGGCGGCTCAGAATTGGGCGATACCTCAACTAAATCTAGAGTTGATTCGCGAGCACTAGCCAAAGCTTCTTCAATGGTCAGTATTCCGACTTGCTCTCCATTTGGCCCTATAACTCGAACCTCTGAGGCGGCGATCTCTTCGTTGCGCCTTACACGCTTAGATTGGACGATTCTTGACTCCTTAATCCCGTTACAAAAGCATGGCCGCAGCGTGCGGCTAGAAGCCCTCGAAGTTCATTGACTCGAGTGCTTCAATCTCGCTCGCCCGCGGCCAACCCGGTCGACGCTATTCGCCTGGTGGCGAATCCCCGCGATTGTACGGCGGCAAACAGAGCGACACAAGACCACTCAGTACCAGTAAAGCCCCATATTTCAAGCGTTTTGGATAAAATTGCTGCTGAAAACGCGGCCAGTGGCCAAAGCGCCGAAAGCGGGAAAGAAAACGGCTCCTTGGCGCTTAGAGTGCCGAGGAGCCGGATTTGGACTTTAGAAATGGTAGGCGCGATTGGTTTCGAACCAACGACCCCCACCATGTCAAGGTGGTGCTCTACCACTGAGCTACGCGCCTGAAGTGCCGGCAACGATACAGATGCTCCGCATACGATTCAAGCGGCTTAGCCAGACAAACGCGCCTGGAGCAGGCAGAAGCCGGCACTATTTCGAAAAACCGAAGCTGCGTTCCTGCAGATCACGAATTTCATCGCGTATTTTGGCCGCCTGCTCAAACTCCAGATTTTGGGCATGTTTGTTCATCTGCTTTTCCAAGGCGTCGATGCGAACCACTGTCGCCGCTGGGTCCAGCGGCGCCCCCTGCCGCACCCCTGTTTTGATGCTACCCCGTCTCGATGCGCCGACATTTGCTTCACGAGCGCCTTCCATGACGTCCGAAATGCCCTTAATGATGCTCCGTGGCTCAATCCCGTGTTCGGCGTTGAACGCAATTTGCTTATTTCGGCGTCGCTCGGTTTCCTCCATCGCCCTTTGCATTGAGCCGGTGATGCGCTCGGCATATAAAATGGCACGGCCGTTTATGTGCCGTGCGGCCCGGCCAATCGTTTGAATGAGGGCGCGATCAGAGCGCAAGAACCCTTCCTTGTCGGCGTCCAGAATCGCGACTAATGCTACCTCCGGCATATCCAAGCCTTCGCGCAACAGGTTGATGCCGACCAATACGTCAAACTTTCCGAGCCGCAAATCGCGAATGATCTCGGTGCGTTCGACAGTTTCTATATCGGAGTGCAGATACCGCACCAATACACCATGTTCCTGGAGGTAGTCAGTAAGGTCCTCCGCCATGCGCTTTGTGAGCGTTGTAATCAGCACCCGCTCCTGTCGCTCGACGCATATTCGGATTTCCGACAGCACATCGTCGACTTGAACGGAGGCTTTGCGCACTTCGACCTGCGGATCCACCAGTCCCGTGGGCCTGACAACTTGCTCCACCACCTGATCGGCATGCTCCTGCTCATAGTTGCCAGGTGTCGCCGAGACAAAAACGATCTGCGGTGCAATCTGCTCGAATTCTTCGAACATCAAAGGCCTATTGTCCAACGCAGAAGGCAGTCGAAATCCGTACTCAACCAGCGTTTCTTTGCGCGATCGATCGCCCTTATACATACCGCCCAGCTGAGGTATCGTGACATGGCTTTCATCGATGAATAACAGTGCGTTTGGCGGCAAGTAATCAAACAAACACGGCGGTGGCTGCCCCGGATCGCGTCCGGAAAGATATCGTGAATAGTTTTCGATGCCGCTGCAGTAACCGACCTCTAGGATCATCTCCATATCAAAGCGAGTGCGCTGCTCCAACCGCTGTGCTTCGACCAACTTGTTCGCATACCTGAGCTGACCCAGGCGCTCCCGCAACTCTTCGCGTATGTGATCGACGGCGCCCCTGAGAATCTCCCGAGGAGTCACGTAGTGCGTTTTGGGATAAATAGTTATTCGCGGAACGCGCTTGATGAGCTCGCCGGTAAGGGGGTCGAAATAGCTCAGATCTTCGATTTCTTCATCAAACAGCTGTATGCGGACAGCCTCGCGCTCCGACTCAGCGGGGAAAACGTCTATGACGTCACCACGCACCCGAAAAGTACCCCTCGCGAGCTCGACCGGATTTCGCGTGTACTGCAGCTCGGCCATCTTGCGCAGCAAATCACGCTGATTGATGGTTGAACCGCGCACCAGATGCAGCACCATGCCGTGATAGGCAGCGGGGTCACCCAAACCGTATATCGCTGACACGGTTGCGACAATTATGGCGTCTTCACGCTCCAGCAAGGCCTTGGTTGCAGAGAGCCTCATTTGTTCAATGTGTTTGTTTACGGAAGCGTCTTTTTCTATGTAGTTGTCCGTTGACGGCACGTAGGCTTCCGGCTGGTAGTAGTCATAGTAAGAGACGAAATACTCGACCGCATTGTGCGGAAAGAATTCCCGCATCTCCCCGTAAAGCTGGGCAGCCAACGTCTTGTTATGCGCCAAAATGATACTCGGGCGCTGCAACGCTTCAATAACATTGGCCATGGTGTATGTCTTGCCCGACCCAGTTACGCCCAGTAATGTCTGGCTTGCCAGACCGGCCTGGAGGCCTTCTATCAGGCGCGCAATCGCCTGTGGCTGGTCACCGCCGGGGGCATAATCTGATACGAGCTGTAGTCGGTGATCCGAATTCAATTAACATACTCCGCTAACTTCAATCGATAATTATATTGGCCTACTGTTCATGAGCATTCGTCTATCAAAAATAATGCAGCGGATTCGTCCCTCGGCGACCGTGAGCATCACGGCAAAGGCGCTCAAACTGCGCGAATCCGGCCGCGACATCATCAGCTTGAGCGCTGGCGAACCAGACTTCGATACGCCGGACCACATCAAGGCGGCGGCCATTGCCGCCATCCAATCTGGCAAAACCAAGTACACGCCGGTGGACGGCACACATGCTCTTAAAGACGCTGTTGTCCGCAAGTTTGCTGATGACAATGGGCTGACGTTTCGGCCCGATCAAGTCTTGATCACGTCTGGAGCCAAGCAAGCTTGTTTCAACGCCTGTCAGGCATTATTGCAGACTGGTGACGAAGCCATCGTGCCTGCGCCCTACTGGGTCTCGTATCCTGACATGGTGCGGCTCGCCGGAGCAGAACCGGTCATCGTCCAGGCCCAAGCACAAAATGATTTTCTCATCACACCAGAACAACTCAGCGCAGCGATCACACCACAAACTCGCTTGCTCATTCTCAACAGCCCAAACAATCCTACCGGCGCTGTATACCCGCCTGATGCAATCGCCGTGATTGGCGCAGTTTTGGAAGAACACCCAAAGATCTGCGTGCTGTCTGACGAAATCTACGAACACATCAGGTGGGATAACCAGCCGCATAGTTCGATTGCAGCAGTGACGCCATCGATCGCGGATCGCGTAGTAACGATCAACGGACTTTCAAAGAGTTTCGCAATGAGCGGATGGCGCGTCGGCTACGCTGCAGGGCCGACGGAACTAATAGCCGCAATGACGACACTGCAAAGCCAAAGTACAACGAATGCTTGTTCGATATCCCAGGCGGCCGCAACCGCCGCCCTCGTCGGCGATCACTCATTCATCGAAGCGATGAACACGCAGTTCCGTTCGCGACACGACAGCGTGCACCAACGACTCAATGAAATCAGCGGCATCAGCTGTGTTCCGGGTCGCGGCGCATTCTATTTGTTGCCCAATATCGCCTCAGCAATGGCCGCGCGTGGTTTCGACACGGATGTCAGTTTCTGTGAGTCGCTATTGGATGAGCGCGGGCTCGCTCTCGTTCCGGGCTCAGCATTTGGCGCCGCTGGTCACTTACGTATTTCTTTTGCTGCGTCACAGCGCACGCTCGATGACGCCATGGCGCGCTTGGCAGAATTCGTTTCGAGTTGAACCGTAAACACCGGCAACGATTGCGGCCTAGTTTCTTGACTTGATCTCGAGCATCTCCGAGAATGCGCTTGCTTTTCTACAGCATTCCCCGGTAGCTCAGTTGGTAGAGCGATTGACTGTTAATCAATTGGTCCCTGGTTCGAGTCCGGGCCGGGGAGCCAAATTCTCAAAGAACAGGGCCAGGCCGTCGGGGAAAACTGCCTGGCCCTGTGACGTTGGCGAGCATAGGCTGCCCACCACCCTTCGCTGGGGGCTCAGATGACAAAGGCAACGGCCGCGTCCCTGCGGCCAACTATTTGCCATCCCTGCTAACTTGCGGCACGGCCGTCTCGAACGCTTGGTTCAAAGACCCGAATGCTTTGCGTCCCCACCTTGCAGTGAGTTTGCCCTTTGTTAGCGAGCTTGGGAGTTAGCTTAGGCAGCCGCTGAATAGCCGGCAACGTGTCGCTGGAAAGCGACGTCACCAGGGGCTGAAGAATCGAGGTTTAAGGCCTATGAGTGGTCGAGGTCAGCCAGAGAATCCAGATAAACGAGCCCTTCCGACTCAAGCCGCTCACGCATGCCATACAAATCCAGGCCGAGCACGCCGGAGCCCAGTTTCTGACGCTTTTCTTCCTCGTTTTCAGTGCGTGAACGGGCGGCAACCAGCGTCTGCTCTGCCGTTTTGCGAGGCACAACTACGACACCGTCGTCATCGGCAACAATCACGTCACCGGGCGTTACAAGCGCACCGGCAACGACAACCGGGACATTTGCAGCGCCAACCGTCTCCTTTACGGTGCCTTTCGCAGAAATAGCCTTACTCCAGACCGGGAAGCCCATCTCCGTGAGATCTTTGACATCTCGAACACCTGCGTCGATAACCAGACCCCGGGCACCTTGAGCCATAAATGATGTGGCCAATAAGTCGCCAAACATGCCATCTGTATTTTCTGCACTCAGCCCGACAACAACAATGTCGCCAGGGCGAATTAACTCAGCCACTACGTGCATCATCCAGTTGTCGCCGGGGTGCACCAATGCCGTAACCGCATTGCCTGCGATTCGCGCGCCGGAATAGATGGGTCGCATATATGGCTGCAGCAAGCCCGTGCGGCCCTGCGCTTCATGCACCGTTGCAACGCCCAATTCTCCCAAACCATCAACGATTTCAATTGGGGTTCGCTCAATATTTCGAACAGCAACGGTTTTCACTCAACACACTCCTGGGTCAGCACGGCATCAATGGACATATAATCTGGGTAATTATAGATCACATCCGCATCGACTTCGTTATGGAATCACCACTGAAGAATATTCGCGTCATTGAAATGACGGAGGCGCTAGCAGGCCCTTATTGCTCAATGCTGCTGGGCGACCTTGGCGCAGACGTCATAAAAGTCGAGCGTCGCGGTGTCGGCGATCAAACGCGTGGCTGGGGACCGCCGTTTCTCGACGACC
>JAHEEO010000232.1 GCA_024640665.1 Rhodospirillales bacterium
CAGCAAGTCCGCCGCGGATATAGACCTCCTCTCTGTAAACGCGAAGGACATCGACGTTGCGGAAATGCAGGCTGTTTTCGGAGTCTACAATGAGCACTTGATTCTCGTTTCGAAGGGCCGATCGGGGCAGTACGACAATGTTGTCTTCGGCAATACCTTCGATCTCGGCCTGGACGAACAAGCCGACGGGCGGTGCCATCGTATCGCTGCCACTTTCCGGGCGCACTCTGGCAATTGCATAGACCATTCTGCTGCCAGGGTCTATCTGTGCTTCAGTGCGAGCCAGGTATCCGACCCAAGACTGTTTCTTGCCTGCGAACTCCGCAGTCAATGCGACGCGTGGAGCATTGTCTGGAGAAAGTTCACCACGTTGATTCAGCGGCACGTTCAGGTACGCCAATTGCCGGTCGGCGATGGGCAGCCTTACTTCGAGCGCATCGGTTGCGTAGACTTCGGCAATACCCGACCCACGATTGATAAACTGGCCAACGTCCACTTGTTCGCTGCGCACAAGTCCCGCGAATGGCGCAACAAGCGTGGTTCTTTGCAGGTCTGTGGTTGCTGTCTCGAGCACGAGTCTCGCGTCGGCAAGTGCTGCTTCGGCAACGCGAGCTGTTCGAATCTTGTTTTCCTGGTCCGAGCGGCTTACCAGCTGTCGAGCAAACAGATCCTCGGCCCGGTCGAGTTCGAATTTCGCATGTTCGGCATCGGCGGCTGCGCGTTCTAAAGTTGCTTCGGCTCGCTTGACCGCTGCGACGTAGTCTCGATCGTCGATTCGTATGAGCGGGTCGCCAGGCTCGAAATATCCGCCCGGCAGGAAATTAGGTGAAACCCAGACGACATTGCCTGACACTTCAGGAACCAGCTGTGTTTCAACCCGGGGCGAGACGGTGCCCTGAGCGAAGACTCTCAGTTGAACTGGGCTGGGTTCGACATCGATTACCCTGACTGCAACTGGAACTGCCTGCGGCTGCGAAGGTTGCAGTTGCCGGCGGTTCTTGATCATCGCGAAAGCGACGCCGACTGCCACTATTACAATTACCACTGGGACTATGACTTTCAGTTTCATGGGTTCGTCCTTTTGCCGCGGCGTTGTATTAAGGCGCGTCTGACACTGTCTCTTAAGAATAGGTTCAATTTTTGCATGGCTTTACCGACGCCCTCGCTATCTCTGTCATCGAGTGCGCCTCGAAGTTCCATGGCGATTCCTCTATATGGTTCGCTATCCAAGTCGTAATGGATTCCCATGCGCGTCATTCGAGTCATGAAACTAGTGCGCAGACCGTTCATCATCAGCCTTAGGACTAAGTGATCCGAGATTTGCACGAAAAGGACAGTCAGCGCTTGGAGTGCCTTATGTCGGTCCGTGTCGTTTTCATGGTCGGCCACTAATTCGGCTGCGCGAAGTTTGATCTCGCTCAGCTGTTCTGGCGTGGCCTTGCGAACGGCAGTATCGGCCGCCACACGCACCAGTTGGCCAACCATTTCGAGTACTTGATCGATCAACGCTGCATCGGGCACCTCATCGAGATCGAGTAGTGGCCCCAATACATCCAATGTGCATTCTTCAATCGCGACGACGCGCGCGCCGCCATGCTGTATCGAGGCGATGCCGAGTTGCTCCAGTTTCTTCAGTGCTTCGCGCACGGGTCCGCGGCCAGTCGAAAATCGCAGCGCCAAGTCGCGTTCCGATGGGAGGCGTTCGCCTGGACGGTATTGGCCTCGTAGAATCTCATCCCTGAGTGTGGCGGCAATGCCATCGCTCAGCGAAGCGCGCTCTGGAACAGGTTTTGCGGTGATTGTGACGGACATGACTGGTAATACCAATGTGGTAATACCAAAGCGTAAGGGTGAGCTGCGAAAATGGCAAGCCGCGCAATCGCAAGATTTCTAGAGGACAATCTCGGCTGAGCGCTGAATCAACTCGAAAGTACTTACGTAGTTATGGAATTAAGTAATTGAAAATTATAAATATTGGTGGGGTTCCTGAGCATTTCAACATACCTTGGCGAGATACGCTTGCACGCTTCAAGCACCCAGATTATCAGTTCATTTGGCATAACGTAGCAGAGGGTTCGGGTGCGATGGCTGCGGGTTTAGCGCGTGGCGAACTGGACATAGCGATGCTGCTGACTGAAGGCGCCGTCGCAGCGCAGCAACGCGACGCAGAGTTCTCCATTGTCGGTACGTTCACCGATTCGCCCTTGACCTGGGGTATTCACGTGCCGGCGAACTCTGAGCTGCATGAAATCGAAGACATCAAGGGTGCCCGCTATGCGATCAGCCGCATTGGCTCTGGCTCGCACTTGATGAGTTTTGCGCATGCGCGGCAACAGGGCTGGCCGACTTCTGCTTTGAATTTCGTCATCGTTAATACGCTGCCCGGAGCTATCACCGCATTTGCGGAAGGACTTGCCGATGTATTCTTCTGGGAGCGGTTTATGACACAGCCATTAGTCGATAGTGGCGATTTCCGCCGTATCGGCGAATTTAGCGCGCCTTGGCCTGCGTTCGTCATATGCGCTCGCCGCGGTGTTATGGCAGCCCACGAGCCTGCGGTCAATCAACTGATCGAAGCCGTTTTCCGGCAAGCGCGCAAGTTTGAAGAGGGATCCCACGACTCGGTAGAGCTCATCGTAAGCGAGTATGGGCTGCAACCCCAAGATGCGCTGACCTGGCTGCAGCAAACCAGGTGGTCACGCAAGTTGCGGGCTGATACCGAAATGCTGGCCAATGTTGCTGCGGTCTTGCGTGACGCCGGCGCGCTTGGGTAAGTGGCGAAGCAGCGTTAAGCCAGACACAATAAATGCTGTGCTAGCATTGCGGATTCCGCGTTAGGGGGAATGTTCATGTCGATGGTTTTGCGTTCCGGAATTGCCGGTTTGCTATACGCATTTTGTTTGTCAGCAACGCCTGTGTTGGCTCAGATAAACCTTGCGGGTCAGTGGACCGGCCAGTATCACGAAGATGAGCCTGATCGCTTGCCGGGGCCGGAGCTGGGAGACTACGGTGGCCTGCCGGTGACAGACGCAAATCGTATGCGGGCCCAGTCGTGGAGCGCGTCCATTTTGTCGGTGCCCGAGTACCAGTGCCGCGTGCATCCCGTAGATTACGCAAGCAGTTTTGCGCAGATTCGCATCTGGGAGACGGTCGATCCTAAAACGCAGGAATTGATTGCTATTCACGTTCAGCACTTTGCGTGGAATACAGTAAGAACCATTTGGATGGACGGCCGCGAACATCCGCCCGAGTATGCTCAGCACACAGCGATGGGATTTTCCACTGGAGAATTCGTCGGTCAGGCATTGCGCGTGCGAACTACGCATTTGAAGGAAGGGTGGTTGAGACGTAACGGTGTTGCCAGAAGCTGGAACGCCGAACTCACCGAATACTTTACTCGACATGGAGATATATTGACGTGGGGCGTCTATATCGTCGACCCGACGTATTTAGAAGAGCCGTTCATTCGAAATCGAGATTATACGTTTAATCCAAACGGTCGAATGGGACCTTATCCGTGTGAAAGTGTCATTGAGACCGACGTCCCGGATGATTATTTTCCCCACTACCTGCCCGGTGAAAACCCTTACTTAATCGAATACGGCCGAAACCATGGCATCCCGTATGAAGCAACATTAGGCGGCGCCGAGACTATGTATCCGGAATACGTTGACACGATCCGGTCGATGGCCGATTGAAGGGCGGGAAGGAACACGAAATGAAATCAATCTATTCAAGGCTGCTCATCGGCGTTACCACACTGCTTTGCTTGGTTAGCGGTCAGGCACAGCAAAATTTCGATGATGTTGAAATTCACACGCTGCACGTGCGCGACAACATTTATATGTTGGTCGGTTCCGGAGGCAACATTACCGTTCAATTAGGTACGGACGGCGTTTTCATTATTGATACGCAATACGCTCCATTGTCGGCAAAAATTGCCGCTGCCATTCGTGAACTCAGCGATCAACCAATTACTTACATCATCAATACGCACTATCACCCAGATCACGTTGGCGGTAACGAGAACCTGCGTCTGGTTGGCACGACGCTCGTGGGCGGCAATATGCCTGGCGCGGTGCCGTATTCCGGCGACGGTGCGCAGGTCGTTGCCCATGAAAATGTGCTGTTGCGCCTCAGCGGTGCAATGGGCGGTGAAGCGCAGCCGACAGCAATTTGGCCGACCAACACATTTTTCAATGCCGAAAAGAAAATGCACTACAACGGTGAAGGCATCCGGATACTGCATCAGCCTGCCGCGCATACCGATGGCGATGTCATCGTTTATTTTCGCAAGTCGGATGTCATTTCCGCCGGTGACGTTTTTCGCACAACGGGCTATCCCGTCATTGATCTTGCCGGAGGCGGCAGCTATGCCGGTACGATCGCCGCTTTAAACAATCTTAAGAACATGATGATTCCAGAGTACGGTCAGGACGGCGGGACCTTGGTAATTCCAGGGCACGGTCGATTGTCAGGATTGGGCGATGTGCTGGATTTTCGGGAGATGGTCATCGTTATTCACGACCGGCTTCGACAAATGATCGATGCCGGCATGACTTTGGAACAGGTAAAGGCAGCACAGCCTAGTCGAGACTACGACCCAGTGTATGGCGCCGAAACCGGCTTCTGGACAACTGAGCGCTTCATCGAAGCGGCTTATCAGAGCCTCAGCGAATAGGCTTAGGATCAGAACATGAAAAGTAGCTTTAGAAAGATTTTTGCAGAGATTTTGGTCGTTGGGCTGTTGTTATCGGGCTCACAATTAGCTGTTGCTCAGTTCGGTGGTCCGCCACCGCCACCGCCTGGCCCGGCTCGGGATGTCGCGCCGTTTGATTTAACGGG
>JAHEEO010000233.1 GCA_024640665.1 Rhodospirillales bacterium
CGCGATCCCGCGAAATTTCGGTGCAGTCCAACAATGCAGCTTCCATGTCAGCAGTTAGTTGGGCGGCGACTTGCAGCGGGGACAAAGACACTGACATTGCCACAGCAATACAGGCCACGAGCAGCAGCCGATGTTCGACCGCTCGGAAACACCCGATGCTAGGTTGTTGCGCTATCATCGATGAATCGACGTTCGATGTCAGCATAAGCATCGATGCGTCTATCTCGCAAAAAGGGCCAATTGACCCGCGTTTCGTCGATTTGCGCCAGGTCAATATCCAACGTTAGCACCTGCTCTTCATCTGCTGTCGCGCGGACCAGGACTTCACCATTTGGCGCGGCAGCGAAACTCTGTCCCCAAAACTGGATTCCACCCGCTCCCGAAGGGTCAGGCTCGAAACCCGTTCGATTGACGCTCAGTACAAAGCAGCCATTGGCAATCGCGTGGCCTCGCTGCACGGTCTCCCAAGCGGCATGCTGGTGGAGGCCGACGGCCTCCTGCTCTTCCGGATGCCAACCGATCGCCGTTGGATAAATCAAAATGTCTGCGCCCCTGAGCGCAGTGAGCCGCGCGGCCTCGGGATACCACTGATCCCAGCAGATCAACACGCCGATCCGACCAGCACTCGTAGCGAAAGACTTAAACCCCAGATCGCCCGGCGTAAAATAGAATTTCTCGTAGTACCGCGGATCGTCAGGAATGTGCATCTTGCGATACTTGCCCACGTAGCCCGACGCGCCATCGAGGACTGCGGCGGTATTGTGATAAACACCGGCAGCGCGTCGTTCAAAAAGGCTCGCCACGATTACGACGCCCAATTGTTTAGACAATTCTGCAAACACCTGTGTGCTTGGCCCGGGAATCGGCTCAGCTAAAGCAAAATTCGCGACGTCTTGGCTTTGGCAGAAATATCGGGACCGAAACAACTCCGGCAGACAAATCAGCTTTGCGCCTTTATCTGCAGCCGCTTTGACAGCTGCGATGGCCTTCTCCGTATTGTGTTCGACGGATGCTTCCATCCGCATCTGCACCAGCCCGACACGCAAGTTAGACGATCGCGAAGCAGTCACCGCGGCTCTTCCTTGGTCAATTCTTGCGGGTCGCAATATGTATTCTTTGCGAAGCACGCCATATATTGATCGAGAATATCCATGCCTTGCGTCGGTCGCACGACACCTTCGCGGATCTTGCCGCGCACTAATTCGCTCATGCGTCGGTGCAGGTCGTTCGGAAAATACTGCACTTGCGCCAACATATCCTGTACAGCGGTACCTGGAATGATCTTTTCAACCCAAAAATTTCCCGGCTCGCTGTCATCGGCGTAGACATGCGCTTCTGATACTCGGCCGAATAGATTGTGGGCGTCTCCAATAATGTCTTCGTAAGCACCCATCAAGAAGAATCCCAAGTAATAGATTTGATGGTCTGTCAGTTCATGCACGGGCAGATAGCTATTGTCATCTAAACTGGAAACATAGTGACTTACCTTGCCATCGGAATCGCAGGTCAAATCGACTACGATTCCGCGCCGTGTCGGTTCTTCATCCAAGCGGCTGAGGGGCATAATCGGAAATGGCTGACCAATTGCCCAATGATCCAGCATGGACTGAAATATTGAGAAATCGCAGAGATACTGATCGGTAAGCAGCGCTTCGATTTCTGCGACTTCCGGAATATCAACAACCGACATTTGCTGAAAGGCGTTAGAAATCCGCGAACATATCCGCCAATAAAGTGAATCGGCAATCCCGCGCATGCGCATATCCAAATAACCGAGGCTGAACATTGCGCTTGCCTGTTCCAGCCGCTCATTGGCCACATGGTAGGCCTCGACGAGTTCGGCAGGCGTATGCATCTGAGCCAATGATTCCAGAGTACGACTCAACGCGTGCAATGGCTCTGGCGCGTCTTCGGCAACATTCACAACGGCGTGCGGATGATCTTTGTAGCGCGCACCCAGCACAGGCACGATGAGCATCGAGTGATGCGCTGTAAGCGCGCGGCCGCTCTCCGTGACCAGACAAGGGCACGCGACACCCTGAGCCTCACAGACCTCTTTGACAGTACCCACGATCGCGTTCGCGTATTCCTGCAAACTGTAGTTGATGCTGCCCTCTTCGCCGACTTCAGTCGAGTCGTAGTTGACACCGAGTCCACCGCCAAGATCCAAATATTTGATGTCGCAGCCGCGCTTCACGAGCTCTGCATATACACGAGTGACTTCAAGCGTCGCTTGCTTCAGCACTTGAATTTCCGCTATCTGACTACCGATATGGCAGTGCAGCAGGACGAGTTTGCCGGAGAGGCCGGCTGCTTCCAGCTCGTCAACCATTCGCACAACTTCGGCAATGCTCAAGCCAAACTTCGAGTTGACGCCGGAAGAGGCCGACCAGCGCCCGGACCCTCGAGTCGACAATCGAACCCGCACGCCCATCTGCGGCGAAAATCCGGAGTTAACTCCCAGGGATTTGAGCTCAGTAAACTCAGAATAGTTTTCAACGACCGGAATGTTATTTTGTCCCAACTGTTGCCCGGCGAGCATCAAAGACAGCATTTCGCGGTCTTTGACGCCATTGCAGATAAGCAGCATATTGCCAGTGACTTGCGGTAGGGCTGCGATGAGTTCCGCCTTAGAACCGCACTCGAGGCCCATCCCATATTCACGCCCCGCATCGAGCAGCTCATCGACGACTTCGTGGAGCTGATTGACTTTGATCGGGTATACAGCGCGATAATCGTTGGAATACTGCAAGTCACCGATCGCACTGCCGAACGCGTCATTGAGCCGCTTGACTTGACCTCGCAAGATATCTTGAAAACGAATCAGCAGCGGAAACTGTATGCCGCGATCGCGTAATGCGTCTACAACCCGAACGACATCAATCGTCGTTTCCTTGGCGTCTAGTGCGTGAACCGCTACATGTCCGGCTTCATTAACGAAGAAATAGGGCGCTCCCCAACTATCTGTTCGATACAGCAGTTGCGATTGCTCGCTGGACCAATCATTGCTGTTGAGCTCGGACTCCGATTCGAGAGTTTCTAGGTCAAGCATCTTTAGTCGCCAAGCACATAAGCGAAAATCAACGGCGCTACGATCGTCGCATCAGACTCAATCACAAAGCTGGGCGTCTCTGCAGTAAGTTTGCCCCAGGTGATCTTCTCATTGGGCACTGCTCCCGAATAAGATCCGTAGCTCGTAGTCGAATCGCTTATCTGGCAAAAGTATGCCCAACGCGCAACGTCTTTCTGACGCAAATCCTGCTCAATCAATGGAACCACGCAGATTGGGAAGTCGCCCGCAATCCCACCACCAATCTGAAAAAAGCCGATGGGCGCTTGTTGCGACTGCGCTTGATACCACTTGACCAACTCCATCATGTACTCAATACCGGACCGCACCGTTGTGGCATTGGCTACGTCGCCAAGCAAACAATGCGCCGCGTATATGTTGCCGAGCGTGGAGTCTTCCCAACCCGGCACAAACAGCGGTAGGTTCTTTTCCGCTGCCGCCAATAACCAGCTGTTCTTGGGATCAATCTGGTAATGTTGTTCCAGCTCACCGGACAACAGCGATTGATAAAAAAACTCATGCGGCAGCAATCGCTTGCCGGCTTTGTCAGCCGCTGCCCATCGGTCGACCATGAAGTTCTCCATCCGGCGCATCGCCTCTTCTTCCGGGATGCAGGTATCCGTCACACGGTTCAAGTGTCGGGCCAACAATTCTTCTTCTTGCTCAGCATTCAGATATCGATAGTTGGGTATTCTCTCGTAGTGGTCATGGGCCACCAAATTGAATACATCTTCTTCAAGGTTTGCGCCTGTGCAGGTAATGGCATGAACCTTGTCCTGTCGAATCATCTCGGCAAGCGAGATTCCCAGCTCGGCAGTGCTCATTGCGCCGGCAAGGGTCACCATCATCGCCCCGCCGCCATCCACATGTGCCTTATAGGCAGCTGCTGCATCTACTAACGCGGCACTATTGAAGTGGCGGTAGTGCAGCCGAATAAACTCAGTTATCGATCCCACGAAATTGCATCACTCAAGCGACGAAATGATCATCACTTTAGGAAATAGCGAGCAGAACAACAATACTCACGGGCGATTTCTTTGGGGCAAGGCCGGTAACTGTTGCGTCAGGCAGTGAATAGCGCCGAGACCGTGGATCAGCGCGCGCGCATCTATGGGTATAACTTGCCTGCCCCGCAAGCATGACGCCAATATGCTAGCAGCAGTTGCGTCGTGCGCGCATCCAAATACGGGCATTAGGACGACATCATTGGCAATGTAGAAGTTTGCATAGCTGGCCGGCAGCCGCTGTCGACCGAAAAACTGGGGTTCGGGCATCGGCAGCTCGATGACTTCCACTGCCCGTTCCGACACGAACAGCGCTTGCAGCGCCCGCAGGTTCGCCGCAAGCGGCGCGTGATTAGGGTCACTCTTATTGGGCTCAACAGCCGTGACGATGGTTGACTCCCCCACGAATCGCGTCACATCGTCAACATGTCCATCAGTATCGTCACCTTCGATGCCATCGCCGAGCCAAACAATCTGGTTTGCGCCGAATGCCGCCTTCAGCACTGCCGATATCGCGACGCGATCAAGTGAAGGATTGCGATTCGGGTTGAGCAAGCATTGTTCAGTCGTTAGCAAGCAGCCCGCCCCATTGACGTCTATTGAGCCGCCTTCGAGCACTATTCCTTGTGCGACACAGTCAACGCCTGCAATGGACGCCATTCGCGAAGCCACTTGCTGATCGAGATCGAAGGGCGGGTACTTGCCTCCCCACGCGTTGTATTCGAAATCCAGCGCCAGAACTTCGGCATCTTCAC
>JAHEEO010000234.1:0-2136 GCA_024640665.1 Rhodospirillales bacterium
AACCTCGTGACATTCGTGATCACTCGGCCCCAAGACTGAGTCATTATGGGTGACGTAATCCAGCCCGTTCGCGGGATGAACGACATATTGGGCGAAGACGCGCCGCTGTGGGAGCGCCTGGATTGTTCTGCTGCCGGCGTTTTTAAGGCCTATGGTTACGATCGCGTGCGGCTGCCAGTGCTCGAGCGCACCGAACTCTTCAAACGCTCGATCGGCGAGTTAACGGACATTGTCGAAAAAGAGATGTACACGTTCATTGACCGCAACGGCGATAGTCTGACCATGCGGCCAGAAGCGACGGCAAGCGTCGTTCGCGCCTGTCTGAGCAATGGCTTACTCCACAATCGGCAACAAAAGCTATGGACGAGCGGCCCGATGTTCCGTCGCGAGAAACCGCAAAAGGGGCGTTATCGTCAATTCCATCAGTTGAGTGTCGAGTCGCTTGGGTATGCTGAAGCAGAGGCTGACGCTGAACTCATCGCGATGTCGGCACGTCTGTGGAAGGAGCTGGAGATCGAGCGTGTGGAGCTGCAACTGAACTCGCTAGGTACGCCTGAATCACGCAATCGCTATAAGGTACTGCTTACCGAATACTTCACTGCCAATCAGGATGTCCTGGATGCGGATAGCTTGAGGCGTCTTGAGCGCAACCCGCTGAGAATCTTGGATAGCAAGAATCCGACGCTGCAAGCTATGTTGGCTGATGCGCCGTCACTGGCCGATCATCTTGACGACGAATCCAAGGCGCACTTCGAGCAAGTGCAAACATTGCTGAACGACGCCGGCATTGCATACACAATGAATCCGCGGCTTGTGCGCGGTTTAGACTATTACACCCGTACCGTGTTCGAGTGGGTCACCGATAAGCTGGGGTCACAGAGTGCCATCTGTTCAGGTGGCCGCTACGATGGGCTGGTCGTACAACTTGGCGGTCGCGATACGCCCGCAGTCGGTTGGGCGCTCGGTATCGAGCGCGTCGTCGAATTGATGCGGATGTCAGAATGGAAGGCCGCGGGCTCGCCCGCCGACATTTACGTGGTTTGTGTCGGGGCTGCCGCCCGACGCACCGGTTTTGCGCATGCCGAGTGGCTGCGCACAAAGTTCCCGGGTTTGCGCGTCGTATTCGATCTCGCAAACGCGGGATTAAAGCCCCAGCTGCGCCGGGCGGACCGTTCCGGCGCTGAATTCGCGTTGATTTTGGGTGACGACGAGTGTGCCGCCAAGGAAGTCAGCGTCAAGCCGTTGAGGACCGATGAGCCGCAGGAACGCATGCCGCTGCATGCATTTGCCGAGAAACGGCTTCGAAGTCGCGGCCAGAAGCCCTAGAATACCCGGCACCCGGCTCGACCGGCGGAGGAGTTCAGTGGACGAATACTTATCAGAAAGAGAACAAATCGACCGCATTCGCACGTGGTGGCGCGAAAATGCTTGGTATTTGCTGGGCGGCGTGGCGCTCGGCGTGGTCGCTTTGTTTGGCTATGGACGCTATCAGGATACGATCAGCGCGCGCGCCGAAGCAGCCTCGGTTTTGTACCGGCAGTTAGAGAGCGCAGCAAATGATGACAATCTTGCCGAAGCCGAAAGATTGCTGGCGACACTGCAAGACGAATATTCGGGCAGCGTATATACAGACCAAGGATCTTTGATGCTGGCGAAGCTGGTGTTGGTGCGAGATACGGACCGCGCTGCAGCGCAGTTGCGTCGCGTCATGGACAATTCCGTCGACCCCGATTTGGCGATGATTGCGCGCTTGCGCTTGGCACGAGTCTTGGCATATCAGGAACAGTACGCGGAAGCGCTAGCCTTGTTGCCATCTGAAGGTGCAGGTTCGTTTTCGGCACGCATCAGTGAGATTCGCGGCGATATCTTTTTGGCGCAGGGCAACCGCGATGCTGCCCGAGCAGCGTTTGCCGAATCGCTTGTCGAACAGGGTTCCGATCTGCTCGATCGCGAGTTTGTGCAGATGAAGCTCAGCAGTTTGCTGGTTGCACTGGAGACGACGCCGACGGTCAATCCGGCTGCATTCGAAGCAGCCGACAGTGCCGCGGAAGGGGTTCAAGCTGAATCGCCTGGGACCAGCGACGCTGCAATCGAAGAGGATGCCGGGTGAATCAGTTTGTGCCTAAGGTGCAGTTA
>JAHEEO010000234.1:2146-2669 GCA_024640665.1 Rhodospirillales bacterium
ACTCTTAGTTGCGGGTGCGGGTCTTGTCGGGCTTTCCGGCTGCGGCTTGTTTGGCGGTGACGACATCATTGAACCGCCTGCTGAACTTATAGAGTTCGACGCGGATATTGATGTACGTCGAATCTGGAGCAGCAAGGTTGGCGGTGCTTCGGAGCGCCTTCGTTTGGGTCTAGTGCCAGTAACTGATGGCGCAAATGTTTATGCCGGCTCATACGACGGCAGGGTCCAGGCATTCAATGCAGATACTGGCCGCTCTGCTTGGTCGGTGCGTCTGGATGTCGGACTTACAGCGGGTCCAGCCTTCGGCGCCGGTGTCTTGGCGTTTGGAACGGCGGACGGCGAAATGCTGTTGCTCGATGCCCAAGACGGTTCGGAGCGTTGGCGTGTGCCAGTCGGCAGTGAGGTGTTGGCGCCGCCAGCCATAGGCTCCAATGTCGTGGCATTTCGCAGCGTTGACGGTCGTCTGCGTGGACTTTCGGTCACTTCTGGCAGGGAATTGTGGACGATCGAGCAGAGTCTGCCG
>JAHEEO010000234.1:2679-4793 GCA_024640665.1 Rhodospirillales bacterium
GCTGACTTTGCGCGGCGACACCGCGCCAATAGTTGCCGGCCAGGCCGTTGTCAGCGGCTTCGATAACGGCCGTATCGGCGCCTATGAAATCAGCAGTGGGACTCCGATTTGGGAGATAGCGATCGCTACCCCAACGGGTCGCAACGAACTGGAGCGGCTTGTCGATATCGGTGGCGGTTTGGCTGTTGTCGGTAATGAGGTTTATGCCGCTGGTTATCACGGTCGCGCTGTCAGCATCGACTTGCGCTCCGGCGTGGTCATCTGGCAGCAAGAAATCTCTTCGTTTGCTGGCATTGGCGTCGATCTAAGTAACGTCTATGTTACTGATGAGTTTGGCACCATTGTGGCTTTCGAACGCAGCAGCGGAGGGCGTGTATGGCAACAGGAAGCGCTACGCTTGCGCGACGTCACGGCAGCCACTCGATTTGGGAATACACTTGTTGTCGGCGATCTCGAAGGTTATCTCCACTGGCTGGATCCCGTTGACGGCAGATTTCTCGCTCGGGCAAAGGCGGCGGGGGATCGCATCGCCGGACCACCGCTGGTTGTGGGGCAAACAATTTACGTCCAGGGTGACGACGGAACGGTTGCTGCTTACGTCATTCGCGACGAATCGGCCTGAGAGCGGAAGGCGAGCCGCCATGTTGTCCGCTGTGGCGCTCGTGGGACGGCCAAACGTCGGCAAATCGACGCTCTTTAATCGACTCACGCGGTCTCGAGATGCATTAGTAGCAGATCATCCTGGCGTTACGCGTGATCGCCGTTATGGCCTGGCTGAATTCGATTCAAGGCGCTTTTTGGCCATCGACACCGGCGGTTTGGGCGAACACGACGACGAGCTCGGCATGGGCAAGCTGGTCGAAGAACAGGTCGAATTCGCGTTGGATGAAGCCGACGTTATCGTTTTTGTCGTCGATCACAAAGAAGGTCTAACAGCCGAAGATCACCGCATCGCCGATCGATTACGCCGTTCAGGAAAACCGGTCATCGTTGCGGTGAATAAGAGCGAAGGCATTGGAGCCGAGCTGGCAGAAGCAGAGTTTCATGCCATTGCCGTAGGCACGCCAGTCAGCATAGCCGCCCGCCACGGTCACGGCATCGAAAGACTGCTCAATACCATTGCCGAGTACCTGGGGCCGGAAGAAGTCGACGACATTCCCGCGGATGCGGGCCCGCGGCTTGCGGTGGTTGGCCGCCCAAATGTCGGAAAGTCCACGCTGGTGAATCGTTTGCTGGGTCAGAATCGTCAAGTTACTTCCGATGTGCCGGGCACGACGCGCGATAGTATTTTCGTACGCTGCGAACGGGATGGTGAGTCGTTCGTCCTGATTGATACGGCTGGAATTCGACGTCGCGCGCGGGTCAGCGATGCGATTGAGAAATTTAGTATTGTGCAAAGCTTACAGGCGATCAGTGATGCCCGAGCAGTCATTGTGTTGGTTGATGCGACCGAGGGGATAACAGATCAGGATTTGCATTTGATCGGCGTCGTGATCGAACAGGGTCGTGCGCTCGTTATCGGTTTGAATAAGTGGGATGGGCTGCCTTCGCGCACGCGGACGCAACTCTTGCGCGAAGTGGATCGAATGCTGAGCTTTGCAACGTTTGCGAAAGTTGTCCCAGTATCGGCATTGCACGGGAGCGGTATCGCGGACCTCCTGCGTGCTGCACTCGTTGCGCACGAGGCAGCGGGTCGGAAAGTCACGACATCTAGATTGAACGAGATTCTGGAAGACGTCCTGAACAAGAATCCACCGCCCCTCGTTCGCGGCCGCCGTGTGCGATTGCGCTATGCGCACCAGGGCGGCCGGTATCCGCCGACGATCGTGATTCACGGCAGTCAGGCTGAGCGGCTTCCCGTTCACTACAAGCGCTACCTTGAGAACGCGTTTCGCGCGGCGCTGCGACTCACTGGCACGCCGGTCAGAATCGAGCTCCGAACCGGTGACAATCCCTTTGCTGGCCGCCGGAACGTACTTACGCCGAGACAGGAACGCCGGCGCACACGGGTCATGCGCCACGGACGTCGAAAATAGGCGGAAGTGTGCGCAAGTAATGTCCTCCGCGCACTATTGTCATAACCAGAAGTTCCAAGAACAGGAGGCTCAGCGCCT
>JAHEEO010000036.1 GCA_024640665.1 Rhodospirillales bacterium
CTCATACTCTCGGTCTGCGCGTTTGATTCGCAGCCAGCAACCAGTGCAGTCATTGTTGCCAAGCAAAGTAGTCGATAAATTCTCATTGGTTTCCCCCTAACTCAGTTCGAAAAAAGTGTAGCCCGCGTATTAGGATACCTCAGCCAAGAGAGATAAGACTAAGTCACTTCTATCTCTTACGCGCACCCGATTCACAGCGCGTTTGTTATACGCTGGTCTAACCAGGTGACCGACCGTTGCCAAACACCCGGCTCAGAACCGCAAGCTCGCTGCACCTCCACCACCAAACGGCCATTACCGACAGCAACTTCGGGAGCTAATTCAGAGCGAGTAATGAGGCCCGACTGCGTTCGAAACACACGATAGATCCGACTCGAATCAATGTCTTGAAATACGGAGCTGCCAAAAGTGGTATCAACCAAGAAATTCCAGCGCCCCAAAGAGTCTGCGATCGACACCAAATCAAACGTTGATTCCGGCGTCAGCGAATGGGCCAAATTGCGCCTTGAATTTTGATCGTCGATGATCGAATAGCGACCTTCGATTCGCGATAAACGATATTGCGCATTCAGTCCGAACAGCAACGCCCAGTTCTTCCATTTCAGAAACTCCGCGTCGACACGCCACTGGTCCCCATAGATATCAAACTCGCGCCTGACACAACCGCCATCGGAATCGATAAAAACTCTGTAGTGACTCTCTGCCAGGTTTTGAAAACGCAGTTCGGCGATCAACTGCTCATCAGTGAGCACAGAGTATGTGTATACGGCTGATGAGAACAAAGCTATTGCACCGAGCACCGCCACGACGGTAAAGAACAATCCTGCTTTTAATAAGCGCCGCAATCGCATTGCGCTGATACCTTAGTCACGCCGCCCTAAACCGCACGCTCATTTTGCCAACCGACTCGATCCGCGCTTCAAGCAAATCGCCTGGTACAACTGGCCCGACACCCTCGGGCGTGCCAGTCATGATGATGTCGCCCGGATATAGTGTATAGAAACTTGATGCCAGTTCGATCAAACGCGGCACATCAAATATTAGATGCCGTGTATTCGACGCTTGCCGTTGTTCGCCATTGATCGATAGCTCTAAATCCAATTGACCGACATCGCCCACTTCATCCGGTGTGACTAGACACGGACCGAGCACGGAATAGGTGTCGATAGATTTACGCATACTGCGCTCTTCGGAACCACGGGCCGATATGTCTAACCCAATGCTATACCCAGCAACAAATTGGAGTGCTTCAGCACGTGAAACCCGGTCTGCCTTGCTGCCGATTACGACTGCGAGTTCCACTTCGTGATCAGTGCGACGCTCCGGAAATCGCAAGGCTATACCTTCACCCACTCCGACCAACGAAGAAACAGACTTTAAGAATAGCCCAATACGCTCTATCGGCTTCACGGACTGACCGTGATGCAACTCGGCATCGCTGTCGACTTCATCGAGGTGCTTTTGATAATTGACGGGCGCACCAATTATCTTGCTGGGGTTTGCGACAGGACTGTTTATTACGACATCGGCAATCGACACAGCGTCCGCATGCTCGACTGCACTAATTAAGTGTTCTTTCAATGCCGGAAGGTTGCTTATCAACGAATCGCCGAGCGGATATGGCCAGCTAACCTTCGGTAACTGCTGAAGCACTGTGCTTACGTCGTATAAAATGTCGCCACGTAACAAGCCAAGGCATTTTTCGTTAAAACGACAGATTCTCATATTGTTTCACCCAGTCTGAGTAACTTATCTGAGCAAGTGCTGTAAACGCGCTTGTGCTTAATCCATAATGCAGTGCGCAAACTTGCCAGGCAGTGTAACAGACGCACGATTGAACCCTACCGATGAACGCATCTATAAAAGAACTTGTTGAAAAATTTCAATTGCAGCCGCACCCGGAAGGTGGTTATTTCCGAGAGGTGTACCGCTCAGAATTGTTCGTTGAACACCCGAACATGCCGCAAGACAGCGACACGCGACGCAGAAGCTGTTCATTGATCTATTTCTTGCTTTCTGGAGATAGCTTTTCGGCGTTTCACCGCGTGAAGTGGACCGACGAAATCTGGCATCTGTATGCTGGCGGCTCCGTTGAACTGCACGTAATCGATCCACTCGGCAATCACTCACAAAAGACTATTACCACGAATCCCCGTGACGGCGAACCCGCTGCCGTCATTCCGGCCGGGTGCTGGCAGGCCGCTCGAATCGTGTCCTCTGACGACTGGGCGCTGTGTGGCTGCTCAGTCGCACCTGGGTTTGAATTCGAAGACTTCGAGATGCCTCCGCGCAAAGACCTGTTGGCGATCTTTCCGCAACACGCAGACACGATAAATGCACTGACCCGCCGCTAAGGCCAGCAGCGCCCTGGTTGCCGAGACTAAATCTCTCCGTCGCCGCTAGATTGGGCGGCTCGCGCGTTCACGTCGGCCGTCATCTGTGGTAGCTTTGTGGGGTGGCGCCAAAACAATTATAAAATCTGCCCAGACGCGCACGTAAGGCCCGGATCCCACTGCTGGCGTTGTGACCAGCATCGTGGCAGGCACCGAGGCAATGTCGCACAATAGAAGCGGCAGTTACGCGAGGGTCTGGTAAGCACTGGGGAAGCACTATATGAGACTAGCCTGCGTTTTGCTCATCGTCATTTCGACCACCTGTACAACTGCGTTAGCGCAGCCCGACGCTTTTCCCCGCCCAGAATCCCTGCAGCCTGCCATCGAGTTCTGGACTCGCGTCTATACTGAAGCCGACACCAAGTCTGGTTATCTGCACGACAATCTTCACTTAGACGTCGTATACGAAAAGCTGGTTTTTCCGGCGGACGCATCCAGCCGGCAACGCCGACGAATTACCGATGCGGCCAGAAAGCAGTACCGCGAAATCCTGCAGCGGCTATCGCGCGGCAATCATGACAAATTGTCGCCCGAACAGCGCAGAGTGCTCGATTTGTGGCCTGATGACGTCAGCAATAATGAATTGGCCGCGGCCGCCGAACGGCTCCGATTTCAACTAGGCCAAGCAGACCGATTCAAAGCGGGATTGGAGCGGTCTGGCCGCTGGAAGCCGCATATTGAGGCGGTGTTGTCAGAACGTGGACTGCCGCTTGAGCTGGCCGCGCTGCCGCACGTCGAGTCGTCATTCGATCCAACAGCCTACTCCCGAGTGGGTGCAGCCGGCCTCTGGCAGTTCACGCGATCAACGGGCCTTCGTTATATGCAAATCGATCACATGATCGACGAACGGCGCGACCCGTTTATGTCAACCTATGCGGCTGCGCGATTGCTGGAAGACAACCATTCCGTTATTCAAAGCTGGCCATTGGCAATTACGGCCTACAATCACGGCCTTGCGGGCATGCGCCGAGCCGCAAACCGACTCGACACAAGGGATATTGGCAAGATCGTCGCCGAATATGACGGACGCAGTTTTGGCTTCGCATCAAGAAACTTTTATGCGGCTTTTGTCGCGGCGCTCGAAATAGATCGCAACCCAAATAGATACTTTGGCGATATCAATATCGCATCTGCCGACGACTACGTTTTGGTCGAAGTGCCCGACTTCATTACTGCAGATACGCTCGCCTCTGCCACAGGCTTGCGAATTGGCGAATTGCAGCAGCTCAACCCGGCGCTGATGGAGACGATTTGGGCGGGCGACAAATTCGTACCGAAAGGCTTTTCGCTGAGATTACCCGCAAGCCTTAGCGCCGATGCGCGCGCGGCGCTCAGCGCGATTCCCTCGGATCAACGCTATGCTAACCAGCGCCCGGACCTTTACCATCGGGTCGCGCGCGGCGATACACTCTCACAGATCGCGCAGCGTTACGGCGTAGGCCTAAGCGCACTGGTGCGTGCCAACGGCTTGCGAACGAGTAATTTAATTCGAATCGGCCAAGTCCTCACCCTGCCTGTCGCGTCGACAGAAATTCCGGCAACACTCGCTGCAAATGCGAGCCCGAATCAAATGCCTGACACTTATACGGTACGCCGAGGCGATAGCATTGATCGAATCTCACGCCGTATCGGTGTTCCGGCTGATGTACTGCTGAGTGCCAACGCCATTCGGGACGCCAATCGCATTTTCGCCGGCCAGCAATTGCGCATTCCCGGCAGCGATCCGCAATTGGCTGACAATCCTGAGCCTGCCGCTGACACGCTGCCCACGAGCAGTGTTGCCAATGAAAATTTGGCTGTCGCGGCATTGTTCACGCCCTTGCCTGCGGCCGAGTCCAACTTGGCCAGCTTCAACACTGATGCCGAACAAGACGACCTGACTCTCCCAGTAACGGCAGATGACAGTGCCGAAGAGACATCACTGGCATTGATACAGCAGAGCGCCAATCTTCCTGCACAGGCAGCGCAAGCGGACGAGGCTCCCGACTTGTCAGCTGATCCCAGCGATTATTCCGTGGGCGAAGACAATATGATCGAGGTGCAGGAACTCGAAACGCTCGGGCACTATGCGGACTGGCTTGGGGTACGCACTCAACGCTTAAGAGAAATCAACGATCTGTCTTTCGGCCGCCCAGTCATCGTAGGGCAAAGAATAAAGCTGGATTTCTCAAACGCGAACATCAGTGCGTTCGAACAGCGGCGGCAAGCATTTCAACAACAGGTTCAGGAGCAATTCTTCGCCAATTACCATATCGAAGACGTGACCGAGCACGTGATATCGCCAGGCGAATCACTATGGTTGCTTGCGCAACGGCGCTATAACGTTCCAGTTTGGCTTCTGCGCCAGTACAATCCCGATGTCAACTTCGATCGCATCAATCCGGGCATGGTGTTGAAGTTCCCGACTTTGCGACGAATTGAGACGGATGATGCCTAGCCCGACACCGACATTCGCGGAATAAACATGCTTATTAAAATCGCCAACGCCGTAGTGGTTGCGTTTGCTGCTCTGGCGCTGACCGCCTGCCAACCCGGTGACGACACCGGGCCGGACGCAATTGCGGCACCCGGGCTGATTACGATTGGATCAAACCCTGCCGGCACTCACGTCTATGCCGTCGCTGCCGGCCTCGCCAAAACGATGCAAGAGAAAGGGGGGCTACGCACAACCATTCGACCGTTCTCCGGTTCATCCGTCTACCTCCCTCTGTTGCAACGCGGTGAACTCGCCCTTGGACTAAATATCAGCATTGACGCCTATCTGGCATACGCGGGACTGCCGCCTTATGACAGTCGAATGGGGAACCTGCGGTTACTCGGCATGATGTTTCCGCTGCCGATCATGTATATGGTGCGCGCCGACTCCGATATACAAAAAGTCGAGGACCTGCGAGGCCGCAATGTCGTCGTGACATTTCGTGCCAATGCTGCGCTCGAGCAGTTGCATACGGGCATATTGGCCACCGGCGGCCTGACCCCCGATGACGTCAACTCGGTCGTTGTGGCCGGACTGCCCGAGGCCATGCGCATGCTGACCGAGGGCCGGGCCGACGCCGTACCAACCGGACTGAACACGGCGCTCGCCCTGCAAGTCAATTCCTCGGTTCCGAGCGGAATCCGCTACATAACCATGGGTGCGGACGAGGCTCGATTAGCAGAAATCATGCCGGGCTCGGAGCCCGTCACAATCATGCCAAGAGCAGGTCTGGCAGGTATCGAAAAACCGACGCGTGTCGCTGGCATTGTTGATTATTTGAATACCAGTGTCGCCCTGCCGGAAGATTTAGCATACACAATCATTAAGACAATTCACGATAGCTGGCCTGAACTGCGTCGTGACTACACGCAAATGGCAGATACGCCGTTAGAAGCAATTGCTCCGGCAAACATTGTCCACCCTTATCACGACGGCGCCGTGCGTTTCTACAAAGAGGCGGGGCTATGGACGGAACAGCATCAACGCAACCAGGATCGATTGCTGGAACTAAACTAAGCTTTACCCAGCCGCGTCGAAATTAACGCTGGCCGCGCCAACTATTTGGGCGCGGCGCCCTTCTCAACTCGAACGCGCAGTGCGAAGTTGAATCGCGGTAGCATGGCCGTCGCCGGTTGGTTGGTACCAGACCGAGAAATCGGCAAGCGCCGCTGCGTAATCCCCCAGCGCATCCGTACTGCTTAGTTCAAACGAATCAAATCCAACGCGCAGCATAAAATGCAATTGCTCCATCAGTATGTCGCCAACTGCGCGCAGCTCCCCCGTGAAAGCCAATTGCTCACGCAAGATTCGTGCGTAGGAATATGCTCGGCCATCTCTAAAGACTGGAAACTCAAGCGCAATCACGCTGAATAAATTTACATCTTCAGCGATCAACTCTGGCGGCTCATCGCTTTTTAGGCGCAAGCCGATTTCGCGGCCGACGAGCTGGGCCCGCTCTGCGCGCCACTGACTAACGCTGACGATTATTTTTCCTTTCGGCGGAAGCGCTTCCAGCGCCGTGGCATCCACGAAGTCATCCGCAACCAACTTGCCGTGCTTGATCAGCGCCATATTTAAGCAACCCTTTTGGAATCGGGTCCGTAAACAGCCGCCTTGAACGGCTCGACGCCAACCCGGCGATATGTTTGCAGGAACGTTTCTGAGTCAACACGCAATGCATTATAAGTATCGACAATCGACTGAATTGCGTGCGGCACTTCGTCTTGCGCTAAAGCTCTCCCTAATCGATCACCTAGGGATGCATCTTCCGCGGAAGATCCGCCCAGTGTTAGCTGAAAGTATTCTTCTCCGCGCTTGTCGACGCCTAGAATGCCGATATTGCCGACGTGGTGATGGCCACATGCATTCATGCAACCGGAAATATTGATCGTCATATCGCCAAGGTCATACGCCGCGCCATGCTGAGCAAAATGGCGGCTGATGTCTTGCGCGACAGGAATCGAACGCGCGTTTGCAAGCGCACAATAATCGAGCCCGGGGCAGCAGATCATATCGGTCACCTTACCGATATTTGGAGTCGCCAATTCTAAGGCGACGAGCGCTGACCAAAGCTCGTACAGATCGGACTGGCGGACATCTACCAGCGCAAGGTTTTGCCGGTGACTGATGCGTATTTCACCAAAACTGAATTTGTCCGCCAGCTCTGCAATGGCGTCCATGGTGTCGGCATTAACATCACCGGGAACGCGTCCCGGATACTTCAATGACAAATTCACCATCGCATAACCGGAGCGCTTGTGCGGAACGATGTTGTTGGCGAGCCAGCGAGCAAACTCTGATTCTGCCGCGCCAAGCTTTCCAAGCTGATCATCGATGTCGGCCAGATCCTCATAGTCTGGATCGGCGAAGTAGGCGGTAATACGATCAATTTCGGCTTGCGGTATTTTCAAAGGCGATGATTTGATT
Organism: Rhodospirillales bacterium; assembly: GCA_024640665.1. Lineage (GTDB taxonomy): Bacteria > Pseudomonadota > Gammaproteobacteria > Steroidobacterales > Rariloculaceae > JAHEEO01. The sequence goes on from JAHEEO010000036.1 coordinate 7,297, forward strand.
CTTTCAAATTCCGCCTCGACGAGTTCGCGATATTTGTCCAGCCCCATTTGATTCACGATGATCTTGATGCGCGCCTTATGAATATTGTCGCGGCGACCATGCATGTTGTAGACACGCAGGATCGCTTCGACATACGACAAGATGTGGTGCGGATCGATCCAATCTCGAATCGTATGGCCAATATGCGGCAAACGCCCGAGGCCACCGCCGATCAAGACTTCGAAACCGATCTCGCCAGCCTCGTTACGATGCATACGCAAGCCGATGTCGTGGACAGCCACCGCGGCTCGGTCATGAGGAGAACCGGTAACTGCAATTTTGAATTTGCGGGGCAAATAGGAAAACTCGGGATGCAATACTGAGTATTGCCGCAGCAGCTCGCAATAAATTCGCGGATCCGCCAATTCGTCGCGCGCGCGGCCTGCAAACTGATCGGAAGTGATGTTTCGGACGCAGTTGCCTGAGGATTGTATTGCTGTGACTTCGACCTCGGCTAACTCCGCCAGCAGGTCCGGAGCCTGCTCCAGCTGCACCCAGTTGTACTGAATATTCTGGCGGGTCGTAAAATGACCGAAGCCCTTGTCATACTTACGCGCGATATCGGCAAATTTGTGTAATTGGCGTGACGATAATGTTCCGTAAGGCACATTGACCCGCAGCATATAGGCGTGAAGCTGCAGATACAGGCCATTCATCAGCCGCAAGGGCTTGAATTGGTCTTCAGTAATTTCACCGTCCAGCCTGCGCTGCACCTGGCGGCGAAACTGGGCGACGCGCTCATTTACAAGCTTATGGTCGAACTCATCATACCGGTACATCAAGCTACTCCTGTGCCGCGTCAATAGCGTCAGTTCGCGCTGCCAGAGATGGCCCAAACGCCCGTATAGCTTCTCTGATTGCCGTTGGTCTGGGGCGACCGTCTACAACCTCGACTTCTATGAGGTTGGGGTCAACGATAATGCAGTTATCCTGGTCTTGGAGCGCCAGTTCGAGCATTTTCTGCGCAGCTTCCTCATTATCGATCAACTTCGCAGCCGCAATATCTTCGATCCACTGGGCTGAATCCACGAAGAACACGACGAGACCGTCGGTGAGCCGGTTAGCGATTATCATGGAATACATGGGACTGAGTGCTCTGTGCGCTGCAAGCCCGCTATTTTACACAGGTGCCACTCTCGACGAGTAATAAGAATCCGGCACAATGATATGAGCAAAGGTATCCACAATTACTGTGGATAACATTGTGGAAAAGCGCTTGACAGTGGGCGCTGTGAAGCCTGGTGCCTACCGTATCGTTAAATTGTTCAGAATTTCGCCAATTGAAATCAGGCGTCGTCGTCCTTCGGTCCGCCGCCCCATTTTTCCCTGTGAGCGGCTTCGGCCGCGGTTTGCACGCTGGCGTGGCGCTTGCTCAACAGCAGCGAATCAGGTGAACACACGCGTGCCCGGATCAGCCCGAGATCCGCAGCCGCATCGAAAAGGCTCGGATACCAGCTCCGCCAGCTTGGCAATAATTCGTCTACCTGTTCCCGAAGCGTCATATAAACCCGGCTCGCCCCACCCAGTCGTTTGCAATCTATACGAGCTTTTTGGCGAAGGCAACGAACGATCCCCCACGCTCAGAAACTGGCAAGGCGCTTCAGAATTATTTGGCTGCAATCCCTTGACGGCGCCGACCAACCTGATAGCGTTGGCGCTTAATCCACCAGACCCGGCGGCATTGCATGCTCTTTGGCGAAATCCTACGCGTCGCGTTTCAGTCGATTCGAGCGAACATCTTTCGTGCATTTCTGACCATGCTCGGCATCATTATTGGCGTTGGCGCAGTAATCGCCATGCTTGCAGCTGGTTCCGGCGCTCAGCGCCGCATCGACGAACAAATCGCCGCACTCGGAGCAAATATCCTGAGCATCTCGGCGTCGCGCTTCTTCTCTATGGGCGTTGCGCGCAATCAGATGACTCTAAAGGTCGGAGATGTCGCGGCGCTAGAAAATCGCACGACATACATAGATGCGGTCGTGCCCGAACTACAAAATCGGGGCCAATTGAAACTCGACAGCATGAACGCCAATGCGCGAATCGTCGGGACCAGCGAGCGTTATGCCGAAATGTATGGTTATGACCTCGTCGTCGGGCGGTTCTTCAATCAGGCCGAAGACGATGCGCGAAGGCGCGTGGCAGTTATTGGATCAGAAATCCCCGACCGACTCGAAACAACCCCTGCAGATATCGTAGGCAAGTTTGTCGCGCTCAACGGACAGCCATTCGAAATTATTGGCGTACTGGAAGCCGCGGGTGGAGGGCTTGGAGGAACGAACCCCGATTCCGCAGTATTCGTCCCGATGAAGACGGCAGAAACGAGAATTTTCGGCAGAGAGGAATTAGACAGCATTGCCGTAAGAGTGCGCGACGGTGCGTCTATCGAACGCGCCATGGTCGACATAGAACGCGTATTGCGCCAAGAACATCGAATACTGCCCGGCAGGCCAAACGATTTCGGCATCATCGATAGGCGCGAGTTTTTAGACACGCAGCAGGAGTCTCAGCAGACTTTTACGCGCCTACTCGCCAGCATCGCTGGCGTTAGCCTGCTGGTCGGCGGCATCGGAATCATGAATATCATGCTCGTCAGCGTAACCGAAAGGACTCGAGAGATCGGTATTCGCATGGCACTTGGCGCAACTCGGTTTAGTATCCTGGCTCAATTTCTCGTGGAATCAGTCACGTTATGCCTGCTCGGAGGGATTTTGGGCATTGGCTTGGGCGTTGGTACCGCAAGGCTCTTATCCCATTTTGCCGGTTGGGAAACTTTCGTATCTACAACGTCCGTAGTACTCGCGTTCGCATTCAGCGTCGGCGTTGGATTGTTTTTCGGCATCTGGCCAGCGCGACGTGCCGCAAAGCTCGATCCTATAGAGGCATTGCGCTACGAATGATGGGACTATTTACATAACTGACCTGCGGCTAAGCGAATACCGAAAGCTCTTCCTATTTCCTTGCAGCGCAGACAAATCTGAGCGATATTCAATATCCGCTTGCTGCTGCGCAGCGATGAACAATATTTGAGTTCAGCCTAGAACCTTATTTGTTCAAATCAGTAAACACATGAAGTCAGCAGCAGTTTCGCGTACGCCCCCCAAACCGCGTGCAACCTCTAGGTCACACCTGGTCCAGCCGGCTTCGGCGAATGAAATAGTGAAGATGGTGACGAATCCGCGCCGCTATCCTTCGCCGATGCGCGTCTCCGGAAGCGGCAGTGCTGCCACTCGATGTGCAGATGCTCCGGGTGGAACGTCCATCGACCTCTCTAACATGAGTCGCGTCCTGCGGATCGACCCGACCAGCGTTACAGTTCAACCTGGCATCAAACTGGTTGAACTTGCCGACATATTGGGCACCAAAGGCCTCGAACTCGTTGGCGGTTTCGATCTCGCAAATCGCACAGTTGGCGGGGCCGTATCGGCCGCTGGCTTAGAGGCCGCAAGCGCAGACGCGGCAGCGACATTTCTATCCAGCGTACAGCAAATCAAGTTTATTACCGCAGATGGCCGAAAGGCTTACGTCAATACAAAAAACGCAAATCTGCTGCGCCTCATGAGAATGAGTTACGGGCTGCTGGGCATTGCTTATGAAATAACCTTGAGAGTTCGGCCAATACAGAGTTTCGCCATTCGAACAGCCAACATTGAATTCGCTGATCTGCCAGTGCTGCTGAACCAGATCGGCACAAGCGAGTCCGGACTCAAACTGCGGCTGTTTCCATTCCGCAATAGAATCCAATGTGAGTTTCGCGACATTTCAACGACCGGCGAGACTGGCACGTACCAGGCGTGGCGACTGAAATCCTGGGTCGTAAACAGCGCCCTGCCAGGGGCAGCTTATGCCTTAGCCAAAGTCATGCCGCTTCGTCAATTGAGATACCCGCTCGTAGACACGCTCAATGAGTCTGCCGGCAACCTCGTAGGGCTTGGAGCCTTTAACGCAGGCAGCGTTGCAACAGAACAACTTACGCAAACAAACGTGTTCAACCAGTCTCGAATCGAGCACTCGACATGGGCATTTTCAGAACGCACGTTTGCTGACGTTGCCAATGCCTATGTTGAGTTTTGTCAGCAGCACTACGATCGCACCGGCTTCCGCTGCGATTCACCAGCCGTCAGCTATCGCATTCGCAAGGATTCGAGCGCTTTGTTAGCCCCGTCGTTCGCAGAATCTGTAATTTCATTAACGGCGCTGACAAATTCCGCCAATGGCTGGGAAGACTACGGCTTCGAATTCGCGCACTTCGCCTCCCGGCATAAAGGCATTCCGCTCTTTAGTCAGTCACAGCACCTTGCCCCCGACATGGCCACTCAAGGCCTGGGCCAGAGGCTCGGATTCTTTAAGAAGGCTCGCTACAAATTCGATCCAGACAATCGCTTTCTGAATCCGTTCTTTGCCAGCTACATGCTCGACTGATGCCGCGAAAACTGCAGCGAGTTAACGAATAAAGCCCATACTTTCCAACTTGACGAGCACGCGATGTGCAGTCAAGTCGGGCGTTAGCTCGCTCGTATCGATAGACATCTCTGGATTCTCCGGAGCTTCGTATGGATCACTGATTCCGGTAAATTCCTTGATAATGCCTGCTCGCGCTTTTGCATAGAGGCCCTTCCGATCACGCTGCTCGCAGACTTCAATCGGCGTAGCAACATGAACCTCGAGAAATCCACCGTATTGCTCAACCATTGCGCGGACATTCTTGCGGGTCGCCGCATAAGGGGCAATGGGCGCACAGATAGCAATTCCGCCATTCTTCGTGATTTCGCTGGCCACGTAGCCGATGCGCTGAATATTGAGATCGCGATGTTCCTTTGAAAAGCCCAACTCGCTAGACAAGTGTTTACGCACGACATCACCATCCAGCATGGTGACGTGACGGCCGCCGATTTCCATCAGCTTAACCATCAATGCGTTTGCGACTGTTGACTTGCCGGAACCAGATAAGCCTGTGAAAAAGACCGTAAACCCCTGCCGATGCCGCGGCGGGTGCGTTTTCCGTAATTCCGCAACAACTTCCGGAAACGAGAACCATTCCGGTATCTCAAGACCTTCCTGCAGACGCCGGCGCAGTTCTGTGCCCGAAATATTGAGTGTTTTGACTTCCGGCGCCAACTCGTCCTGCGGCTGATACTGAGCCTGATCCTCAACATAGACCATGTTTCTGAAAGGCACCATCGAAATATCAAGGTCATCAGCACACTGAACCATTAGTTCCTGAGCATCGTAAGGCCCATAGAAAGGCTCACCATTGCTGTCATTGCCGGGCCCAGCGTGATCTCGGCCAACGATCAAGTGCGTGCACCCATAGTTTTTGCGAATAATGGCATGCCAAACCGCCTCTCTCGGCCCTGCCATCCGCATGGCCAGCGGCAACAAACTCATCGCCGTCGTCTGCTCGGGATAGTGGTTGAGAATCTTTTCGATACATCGCACACGGGTAAAATGATCGACGTCGCCTGGTTTAGTCATGCCCACGACAGGATGGATAAGGAGATTCGCTTCCACATCGCGTGCTGCCCTGAACGTCAGTTCTTGGTGCGCTCTGTGCATGGGGTTACGCGTTTGGAACGCAACGACTTTGCGCCACCCTAGTTTTACAAAACGATCGCGCAATTCCTGAGGCGTGTCTCGCAGATGCTTAAAATCGTAATGAATAGGTGCTTCGACGCCCCGCAGCTTTCCGCCGATGTACGTGGCGTGCGCGGTATCCATTAGGTGAGCTACGCCAGGGTGCTTTTTGTCTGTCGTACCAAACACAGTCTTGGCTTCGCGACTCTTATCGGGACGATAAATGCTCTCGACTGTCATCGTTGCAATCAGGACGCCCTCAGGATCACGCAATGCAATTATCGAACTCTCACTGAGAGGCTCGGCAAACGTGTCATTGACGTCCAAAGTGATCGGCATAGGCCACAGCACGCCGCTCGGCAACCGCATGTTGTCGCAAACTGCATCGTATTCGGCCTCTGTCAAAAAGCCTTCGAGCGGTGAAAAGGCGCCATTCAATAGGAGTTCGATATCACACATCTGTCGCGCGGTCAGATCCCACGAGGGATAGTCCATGGAGCGCTGCTTCTCTGCTGCTGCTGCTTCCGTGCCTAAATACAGATTCTTAAGCTCACCACCGTGAGGCTTCTTGAATGCGCCCATAACTTTGTGCCCTTTCGATATAACAAATAAGGAATAGCTCGGCGAGCCCCTGTTCGACGAGCCTAAGAAAAAAATAAGAGCTTAGCTGGCGAAAAATACTTCAGCTGCAGCTTGAATTGTCACGGCATTGATCGCGGGCACGTATTGTGATTCATGATCCGTGAATTTCAAGGACTTTTTTACAATACCTTCGAGATTAGGTCGTTTCTGGTCAGGTTCTGGACTCTTGCCGATGCCGCCGCCGAATTCGACGATCGTATCTATGCCTTGCTCCAACCCGAGACTCAAACACGCAAACCACTTGACTGGGTGAAACAATTGAAAGAACAGGCGGGACCTAATAGCCTGGCTGGTAGGCTCGTGGAATTTTCCGGTGTAGTTTGAAAATACCGGGCAACTTGGCTCAGCGAATTCGACCTTGGCCAAGACCGTCCGAAAACGGCGTGCAGCCTCGACCATCAGATGCGTATGAAACGCTCCTTCAGTATCGAGACGTATTGCCCTTTTCCCCGGAAACGCGGACTTCAAATCGGCCACCAGCGCATCAAGATCCGCTTCTTCTCCAGCAATGACGGTCTGGTCAGGCAAGTTGCAGCCGCCGACACCGCAGAAGTGACGGTCTGCCAAGATATAGGCTGACTCCATGTTCAAAGTGGTTGCCACCATGCCGCCCGTGCCGAACTCACTCATGAGCTCGCCGCGTTTCGCAACCAAACTAAGCGCGTCGACAAAGCTCAAGCTGCCGCTGGCAACAAGCGCTGCATACTCGCCCAGGCTGTGGCCTCCAACAAACGACGGTTTCGATTGCTCTCCCACCAGGCTGCGAAACGACTCCAGACATGCGATTTCGTGCGTCAGCAAAGCAGGCTGCGTATATCGGGTAAGTCCTAACTGGTCCGCCGGGTCTTCGAAACACAAACGGCGCATATCGAGACCCAACGTTTCGCTAGCCAGATCAAATACATCGGCTGCGACTGGAAACGCCGCTACCACATCAGAACCCATACCTCGGTACTGAGAGCCTTGGCCGGGGAATATGTATGCGATTTTTTCGGTAGACACTTGCAAGGCTTCCTCAAAAGTTAGGTGAAAACGTCATCATAAACAAAACTAGGCAAATAGGACTTTAAGCCACGACAGTCGCCAGAAATCTCTCGACCAATCGCACCCAATAGGTCGCGCCCAACGTCAGTATTTCGTCATTGAAATCGTAGGCTGGATTGTGTATTACGCAACCGCCCTTGCCGCTGCCATTGCCGATAAACAAATAGCAGCCCGGCTTGCGCTCCAGCATGAATGCAAAATCTTCAGATCCCAGCGACGGCTGCGAGTTTGTATCGACGTTATCTGCACCAACCACCGCGGATGCCGCCTCTGCGGCCAGCACAGTGTTAGAAACCTCATTCATCACAGGCGGATAAGCCATTTGATATGTCACTGCAGCGCGCGCGCCAAAGGACTCTGCAACTTTATCGGCAACTTCTTCTACTCGCCTTAGAATGTTGGCTCGGAGATCGGGATCGAAGCATCGGATTCCGCCGCCAAGTTCTGCGCGGGCCGGCACGATATTGTACGCATCCCCCGCATGGAACTTCGTGACGCTCAAAACTGCAACCTGCAAAGGATCCACGTTGCGACTGACAATGCTCTGCAACGCTGTCACGATGTGAGAAGCCGCCAAGACGGGATCAACGCCACGATGCGGTAACGCACCATGCGTCCCTGTGCCCTCGACGACAATATCGAAACAGTCCAACGATGCCATCATGGCGCCCGCCTTCACTGCAAATTGACCCACGGCCAGTCCCGGCCAGTTGTGCATACCAAACACAGCGTCGACTGGAAACAGCTCAAATAGACCGTCATCAATCATTACCTTTGCGCCACCCGCCGCCTCTTCGGCCGGCTGAAATATGAAATTCACGGTACCGCGAAAGTTCTTGTTCGCTGCCAGGTAGCGCGCAGCGCCCAGCAACATTGTGGTGTGTCCGTCATGCCCGCACGCGTGCATCTTGCCGTCGTGCTTCGAACGATAGGCAAATTGATTCGCCTCGCGAATCGGCAGAGCATCCATATCTGCACGCAAGCCTATTGACGGCCCAGGCCCATTGGTGAGCGTCCCAACCACGCCGGTTGTGGCAAGACCAGTGTGGGTTTCTATGCCCCACTGTTCGAGATATTGCTTCACAATACCGGCCGTCCTTTGCTCTTCGTATGCCAGCTCAGGATGCGCATGAATATCCTGGCGGACGGATTCGAGCCAGGCGCGCTCGGATTCAATTTCTGGAATGACGTTCATGCTCTCATACCGCTAATTACTGCAAAATCTGCCCTTGAAAGAAACGCAATGTACCGCTATTCATTAACACCGTGAAGATCGCAGACAAAATCGACGCGCTTGCGCCCAGATCTTGGCAAGAAGTGTCCAGGCGCCGGGCATTTCTCAGTCATCTGGCGCTCAGCGCGTGCATTGTTGGCAGCGTTTTCATAGTCGTATTCCTCATCTGGTATCCGCGCCCATATTTCACCGCAGTAGGCGCGTGGTCCATCGTCAAAATACTCGTTGGCGTAGACCTCGTGCTAGGCCCGCTGTTGACCCTTGTAGTCTTTCGCCCTGGCAAAAGATTACTGATTCTAGACATGTTCGTTATTGGCATCATTCAATGCAGTGCATTGATATACGGCATAAATGTCTTATACCAAGAACGCCCCTATTACACAGTCTTTGCAATCGATCGCTTTCAAATTCTCGTTTACAACGACATACCCGAAGACCAGCGCAACATGCATGACTGGATGCGCAAGCCGCTGATCGGGCCCCTGCTGGCCATCGCCAATTTGCCAGACACTATAGAAGCACAACAGCAGTTGATGGAAGAAACCGTCTTTGGCGGAGCGCCCGATATCGAAAGACGTCCGAATCTGTGGACGCCTTACGAGTCTGGGTCGGACGTCATCATTGAACGCGCCAGGCCGCTCGATGAACTGCGCAGGGCCGGCCCGACCGAAGCAGCAAAAGCAGCGAAAATAGTTGAGTCTCTCGATTTGGCAGAAGGTGAGCTTGGCTTTTTCCCTTTGAGTTCGGCGAAAAAAGAAGCGACGGCAATCGTGGAACTGCAGACCGGCCATATTATAGCGGTGACCGATATAGATCCCTGGCAATTGCATTAGGCTCTGGCTGCACATCCCTCGCGCTCATCCACTCGCATAAGCAAAACGAGCCCCAACACGAATAAAACGAGCACGACCGACACGCCAACTCTCTGCGACCCGCTAATTTGTGTTAATAGGCCGAGTAGAAACGGACCAAGAAACGCGGTGAGCTTTCCTGAGAATGCGAAGAAACCAAAAAACTCGTTTTCCAAGTCATGCGGAACGAACCTTGCCATCATTGAACGACTGGCAGATTGATTCGGTCCGGCAAAAATACCAATAAGCAGCCCCGCCAACCAAAACATAAGCTCACTGCTGGCAAGGACAGCAACCAAAGTTGCAGTGATGAGCCCGAACAGAGAAATTACAAGCGTCTGCTTTGCGCCAATTCGGTCATCCAAATATCCCATTGCCAAAGAACCGATGCCGGCCGCCAAATTGATCACTATGCCGAAAACGAGAACGCGCTGAAGCGTAAAGCCGAAGGT